>JASHUE010000543.1:0-4064 GCA_030040195.1 Streptosporangiaceae bacterium
GCCAGCGACTCCGAGGCGTTTCGCGCCACGGTCTCCAGCAGCGCCTTCTTGTCGCCTCGCTGCGGCACCCGGATGCTAACCCGGCTCCCCCGCCGGGCGGCCAGCCACTCCTCCAGCGACTCCGCGTCCGGCGGCAGGTCAGGCACCAGGACCTCGCGGGGAATAGCGGCCCGTCGCTCGGCCTCGCCGACCTCGGCCGGGCTCTCGTCCCGGCGCGTGGATCCCTCGCCGCGCAGCACGGGGTCGTCTCCGTAGACCTGGCCGAGGAAGTGCTCCACGAGTTCTGCGGTGCTGACGTCCTCGACCTTGTCCACGACCCAGCCCCGCTGCCCGCGGACCCGCCCGCCGCGCACGTAGAACACCTGCACGGCCGCCTCAAGCTGGTCCTCGGCCAGCGCGATGACATCGCAGTCGGTGCCGTCGGGCAGCACGACCGCCTGCTTCTCCATTGCCCGCTGAAGCGCCTGGATGTCATCCCGCAGCCGGGCGGCGCGCTCGAACTCCTCGGCCGCCGCAGCCTCCCGCATCTGGGCTTCCAGCCGCTTGATGAACTTGCCCGTCTGGCCGGCCATGAAGTCGCAAAACTCCTCGGCCAGGTGGCGGTGAGCGGCCGCG
Organism: Streptosporangiaceae bacterium; assembly: GCA_030040195.1. GTDB lineage: Bacteria > Actinomycetota > Actinomycetes > Streptosporangiales > Streptosporangiaceae > JAJYUU01. Next base: position 616 of record JASHUE010000543.1, read on the forward strand.
TCAATGCGGCCGACGCACGGTGCCGAGCATTTGTCGATGTAGCCGAGCAGGCACGGCCGGCCGATCTGGCCCGCGCGCTTGAAGACTCCCGCCGAGCAGGTCCTGACCGGGAATACCCGCAGCAGGGTGTCGACCGTGTCCCGGATTGCCCAGGCATGCGAGTACGGCCCGAAGTACCTGACGCCCCGGCGCTTGGCCCCGCGCATCACCTGCACCCGCGGGAACTCCTCGTCCATGAGGACGGCCAGGTACGGGTAGCTCTTGTCGTCGCGGTACCGGACATTGAATCGCGGGTCGAACTCCTTGATCCAGGAGTACTCAAGCTGCAGTGCCTCGACCTCGGTGCCGACGACCGTCCACTCAACCTGGGCGGCCGCCCGCAGCATCGACTGCGTTCTCGGGTGCAGGCTGGCGAAGTCAGCGAAGTAGGAGTTCAGGCGCGACCGGAGGTTCTTGGCCTTCCCGACGTACACGACGCGTTTGCGCTCGTCGCGGAACCGGTAGACGCCCGGCGATTCGGGGATCGAGCCGGGCGCCGGCCGGTAGCTCGCCGGATCTGCCACAGATGGACTCTACAGCGCTGTCACGGCAGGGCAGGAAGATCAACGGCGGGGGCGCCGTGACGGGTCATGCCCGAGTTGGGGCAGATGTCTCATTGGCGATAGGCAGCCAGGTAGGCCGGGCCGCCTGCCGGGCGGTATGCGGTGCCGGGCCGAAGGTCCCCACCGCGGCGGACCTTCGCGGCTACCGGCGTGACCCAGGCTGGGCATGTCCTGACATCAGGACAGCATGGCGGAGGGAGGAGCCGTGAACAGCAGCCCGAGAGGCGTTGCCGCGTACGTCGTGAGCAACGCGATCTGGTCGCCATCGATCCACAACACGCAACCCTGGCACTTCACCGCCGACTCAGGCGGCCTCGACCTTTACGCCGACAGGGGTCGCCAACTGACGGTCGCTGACCCGCAGGGACGCGAGATGATGATCAGCTGCGGCGCGGCGCTTTTCACCGCCCGTCTCGCGCTGCGCAGCCTCGGCTATATCCCGCAGACGCAACTCTTCCCCGACGAGGCCAGCCCTCTGCTGATCGCCCGCCTCACCTGGCCAGGCACCGCGGCGCCGGCCGAGTACGAGCGGCGGATGTTCGGCCAGATAGCAACGCGGCGGACGCACAGGGGCGGATTCGATCCGCTCCCGCTGTCACCGCGCCTGCTGACCGTCCTGCAGGCCGGTGCCGTCAGGGACGGGGCCATGTTGCGCATCATGGCCGACGACGCGTCCACGGCGGCCCTGGCCGCCATCGTTCGCGACGCCGACGAGGTCGTCAGGACCGACGCCAGGTACCTGCAGGAGGTGACCGCCTGGGCTCCGCCGCCCGGCAGCCTGCGGGCAGACGGCGTGCAGCCCACCTCCTACCCGGCGCGGCCCGAGCACACCGTGCCGGATTTCCCTGGCCGCGACTTTGCCCACGGGCTCGCCTGGGGCACGCCCAGGTTCGGGTCCCCGGGCGCCTACCACTGGCCCGGCGTCGCCGGTGTCCTCACGACCAGGCAAGACCACCCGCGGAATTGGGTCAGTGCCGGGCAGGCGCTACAGCGCATCCTGCTGACCAGCGCGTCTTACGGAGTCGCCGCGGCGCTGCATAGTCAGCCGACCGAAATTGCACGGCTTCGCGAGCAGCTCAGGTCTCAGCTCTGCGGCGGGCATCACCCGCAAATCGTGATCAGGCTCGGCGCCGTTGTCCAGACCTCGGTCAGCACTCGTCGCCCACTGAGCAGTGTGCTGTCGACCGCTACGAAGTAGTACGGTCAGCGCCTGCGCAGCAGTCCTCGGCCAGCAGACGGCAGCGCACGCGCTCCATGCTCTGCCGGCGGCGGAGGAAGAACTCGTCCCCGGCCACACGGCAAGGGGAGACCGAGGCGTTCTCAGCGCACCACTGCTCGAGCAGCGGGGCCGCGATCTCGCCCTGGATGCCGAGGTCCACCAGCAGTGTCGATACCCGCTCGGGATGCGCGGGCCAGTCGACCAGCACCAGAGCCTCGTGCGCATCGCCCGGAATGTCCGGCGCCACGGCGGCGATCACCCGCAGTTCCGGCCAGTCCAGGGCAGAATCCGGCTCCGGCACGCCCACCTTCTGGGCAAGCTCAAGGGCGTCCAGCGCGCCGATCCGCAGCAGCCTGGCCGTCCAGGCCAGCCCAACGGCGATGAACAGCCCTGCTCCTGCTGCCAGCCCGGCAGCGGCGATCACGCCTATGACGCTAGTCGTACACCGGGACGATGGCCAGGAATCCCTGTTAGGGATACGTATGCGCTGTTGGCGGCGGGCGTCCGGAGGCGATTGACTACTAAGAGAGGGGGTTTCACGATGACCCGCGACGAACTCGACGCGATCGGCGCCGAACTGCTTGCCGCCGACGAGGACGGCAACACCGACCGGCTCGCCGCCCTTGCCTGGCGCCTGTACGGGGAGGCGGGCACGGCGCAGGCCGAGATCGATCGGCTCCACGGCATGCTCCGATCGGTCCGAGCCATGGTCACGCCCGCGCCGATGATCAGCCGACCAGCCGCTCCCCGATCGGGCCGAGGATGAGCATCGGGAAGTAGATCAGCCCGCCCACGATCAGGATCACGCCGAGCAGGAAAGCCGCGAACGTGGGCCCAGAAGTGTCGAGTGTTGCCCTGGTGCGCGCGTGCACGCGGGCTCCCGCCAGCGACCCGGCGACGGCGAGCGCGAGGACAATGGGCGCGAACCTCCCGACCAGCATGATCAGGCCGAGCATGTAGTTGTACCAGGTCGTGTCCGCAGTCAGGCCGGCAAACGAGGACCCGTTGTTGTTCGCGGACGAGGCGAACGCGTAGGTGACTTCGGTCAGCCCGTGGAATCCGTGGTTGAGGATCGAGCTGTAGCCCTGCTCGAGCACCAGTGACATGCTGCCGAGGATGAGGACCGCGACCGGGACCGTCAGGGTGTAGGCGACCACGAGCTTCATCTGCGGCCCTCGGATCTTCTTGCCCAGAAACTCCGGCGTGCGGCCGACCATGAGGCCCGCGACGAACACCGACAGCAGCGCGAGCACGAGGATCGCGTAGAGGCCGCCGCCGTCACCACCCGGGCTGATCTCCCCGAGCAAGATCGCGACGAACGCCCCGGCGCCGCCCACAGGCGTGTAGCTGTCCAGGGCCGAGTCGGTGGCGCCCGCCGTCGTTCCCATCGTCCCGACGGTCATCAACGCCGAGCCCGCAGGCCCGAAGCGCATCTCCTTCCCTTCCATGTTGCCGCCGGGACTAGTCGCGGTGATCGTCTGCGAGACCGTCGCGGGCAGCAGGCTGTTGCCGTGCGCCTCCGCCTCCATCGAGACGAGCGTGTGGCCGACGAAAATGATGGCCATGACGGCGACGATCGCGTACCCCTGCCGCCGGTTGCCGATCATCCGCCCGAACATGAAGACGAT
>JASHUE010000058.1:0-6083 GCA_030040195.1 Streptosporangiaceae bacterium
CAGCAGGTCTAGCCCGTGGAGCTGCGCCGCCGTGTGATGGCTTATCACCGCGCCCGGCCCGGCGGTCGCCAGCGCGGAGGCTGCTCGGATCAGAATCCCTCCTCCTGCCAGGAGCTTCAGCCGGTCAGCCACCTCGGCCGGAACGTAGACCCCTCGACTGACGGAGATCAGCTCACCGCTGTGCACTAAGGAAGCGATCCGGCGGCGCGAGAAACCAGTTCGGGACAGCTCCGCCTGGGTGATAAACCAGCTCACATCGTCTAAATCAGGCACCGGCATCTCGGTCATGGCACCCAGAATCCCGGTCGGCTCGGACATTTCATCGACTCTGTACACAGAGATCCGGATGTATATAGACAAAATGTGTACCGAATCGATGAAATGTGGGAGCCGGGCCCGCGCGGTACCGGAGGAAATCCGGTATATCAGACAGGCACCGACGTGGGCGCGCCTCCGAGCAGGCCGATCCGCGCACCGGCCGATCCGCACGCCGCATCCGCGCAAGCCCAGCCGCGGGCGGGCCGCACGCGGGCCCATCCGCGCACGCTGCATCCGAACGCGGGCCCGTCCGCGCAAGCGCAGCCTCCGCGCGCCGCATCCACGCAAGCCCAGCCGCGTGCGCCGCATCCGCGCGGACCCAGGGCAGCGCCGGCTTCCCGGATCGCCCGTTTCTAAAGTTCCGCGCCGCCTGACTCGGGTGGGCCGTTGGGTATCCGAATCTTCGCCCGCAGGGCCTCGCCCTTGGCCTGTGCGGTAGAGCGCAGTTCAGCCAGGAATGCGGCGACCCGATCGGACAGCTCCGGGTCGCCGATGGCCAGGATCCTGACGGCAAGAAGCCCGGCGTTGCGGGCGCCGCCGACCGAGACGGTGGCGACCGGGATCCCGGCGGGCATCTGCACGATCGACAACAGCGAATCCAGCCCGTCCAAGTGGGCCAGCGGCACGGGCACGCCGATGACGGGAAGCGTGGTTACGGAGGCCAGCATCCCCGGCAGGTGCGCGGCACCACCGGCGCCGGCGATGATGACCCGGATCCCCCGGCCTGCCGCCGCCTGCCCGAATCTGATCATGTCGGCCGGCATTCGATGCGCGGAGACGACGTCGGCCTCCCATGGCACGCCGAATTCCTTGAGCGCGTCGACCGCGGCCTGCATGACTGGCCAGTCCGAGTCACTGCCCATCACAACGCTTACGACCGGCTGGTCGGTCATCCGTACTCCCCCGTGTCCTCGGTGCCGTAGGCCAGATAGCTCGCAGCGCGCTTGGCCCGATCCCTGACGTGTTCAAGATCGCGGCCGAGCGCCGTCACGTGGCCGACCTTGCGCCCCGGTCTGACCGACTTGCCGTACAGGTGCACCTTGACGCCGGGGTCGGCCGCCATCACGTGCGTCAGCCTTGACCGAAGATCCGGATCTTGCCCGCCGAGCACGTTCACCATCGCGGCGCACCGCGTGGCCAGGGATGGTGAGCCAAGCGGGAGGTTCAGCACGGCCCGGAGGTGCTGCTCAAACTGAGAGGTAATGGCCCCCTCGATGGTCCAGTGACCGCTGTTGTGCGGCCGCATGGCCAACTCGTTCACGAGCAGGCCGTCTTCAGTGTCGAACAGCTCCACCGCCAGCAGCCCCGTCACCCCAAGCGCCGCCGCGATGTCCAGGCCCAGCCGCTGGGCTTCGGCGGCCTTGGCCAGGGTCAGGTCGGGCGCCGGCGCCAGCACCTCGCGGCAGATCCCGTCCCGCTGCACCGTCTGCACGACCGGGTACGCGGCTCCCTGGCCGACTGGCGACCTGGCCACGAGGACTGCCAGCTCCCGGTCAAACCGCACGTACTCCTCGGCGATCAGCTGCAGTCCGTGCCCGAGGACCACGGACGCCTCCGCCAGGTCGCCACAGACCCAGACGCCGCGACCGTCGTATCCGCCCGAGACCGCCTTCAGCACGACGGGCCAGCCGGTCAGCCGGGCGAAGTCGGTGATGTCACCGAGCTCTTCAATGGCCTGGAAGCGCGGGCACTGGTAACCAAGGCCAACCAACCGCCCGCGCATCAGCTGCTTGTCCTGCGTGTAGTGCAGTGCGTGCGAACCCGGCCGGACCACGTGCCCGGCGGCTTCCATAGCCTCAACGAGCGATCGCGGCACGTGCTCGTGATCGAACGTGACGACATCGCAGCCGGCCGCGAACGCCGTGAGGTCCTCGGGCGAGCGGTAATCGCCGAGGACCACATCGGCAGTCACCTGCGCCGCACTCTCGTCTGGCGCAGCCGCGAGCACGCGGAAGTGAACTCCCAGCTCCGTGGCTGGGCCTGCGGTCATCCTGGCTAGCTGGCCGGCACCGATCATGCCGACAACGGGCGCCCGGCCGACCGGCACAGCTGGATGCGCCTCCGCGATGGCTTCGCCCGGCATCCGGGACGAGCCCCCAGGGGAGGCCGCAACCCCGGCAGCGGCTTGTGGCTTCTTCGTGTCCATTACCCGCCGAGCCTACGGGCTCGGGTGGCCGCCAGGCGGCGTCAGGACCGGGCTACGCGGGCCCGACCACGGCCGGGCCTCGGCATCGGCGTCAGGACCGCGCTACGCCGGCCCGACCACGGCCGGGGCCTCGGCGTCGGCCGTCGCATGGGGCAGGAACAACGCGAATACCGCCGGCCGTGGCCTGACCAGCACCACCTGGCCGCCGTCGGCGGCGGCAATCGTCCTGGCCAGGGCGAGGCCGAGCCCGGTACCACCGGGTGAGCCGCTGACGCTCCGCTCGAAGATCCGCGGTGCCAACTCGGCCGGCACGCCGGTGCCCTCGTCGCGCACCTCGACCACCACCGACCGGCGGGTGCGGGATGTCCTGATCGTGACCGTGCCCGCGCCGTGGACGAGGGCGTTGTCCAGCAAGGTCGCGATGACCTGCGACGCTCCGCCGGGCGTCGCGAACGCGTACAGGCCCTTATCGCCGGTCACGTTCAACCGCCGGGCGACCCGCCGGAAGGCCGGTTCCCACTCGACCACCTGCTGCCCGACGATGTCGTCCACGCTCGCGAGCACCGGAGCCCCGGAAGCCGAGCGGCGCGCTCGGCCGAGCAACTGGCCGACAACGTCGGCGAGCCGCTCGGTCTGAGCCAGCGCGGCCGCGCCCTCCTCGCGTACTACGTCCGGGTGATCGGCTGCGGCCACCATCTCCTCCAGCCGCATGGACAGCGCCGTCAGCGGCGTCCTGAGCTGGTGGGAGGCGTCTACCGAGAACTCGCGCTCGGCCGAGAGCAGGTCGTTGATCCGCTGGGCTGAGCCATCCAGACCCTCGGCGACCCGGTCAAGCTCCTGGATGCCGTACCGGCGTCCGAGCGGGCTTGAGTCTCCTGATCCGAGCCGGTCGGCGGCAGCCGCTAGCTCCGATAGCGGTCGCGTCATCCGCCGGGCGTAGTAGAGGCCGAGCACGACCGCCAGCCCCACGGCAATAATCGCGACGCCGCCGATCAGCAGCAGGGCCTTGATGAGCTTCCCGACCACGTAGGAGTCGGCGGCGGCGACCGTTACCGTGAAGTCGGTCGTGGTGACCGAGGCGGTCATGCCGTCGCTGGTCGGCGGGCGGGATCCGACCGTGACAGCCGGTGCGCCCAACTCCTTGATCTGAACGTAGCCGTACTTGCTAGCGGGCGCCTGCGCCTCGCGCCGAAGGCCGAGCGGCAGGCCGGTATCCTGCCGTTCCTGCAGGTCGATCGCGAGGCTTTTAGCGTCGCTATGCAGCTGCTGGTTGGCCTCGTCGACGTACAGCCGACCCAGCACGAAGGCAAGCGGCACGCCCAGAGCCAGGACAGCCGCCACGGCTACGGCGATCATGGAGATCAGCAACCGTCGCTGCACTGCCTTACTCCCGATCCTGGGCGCGCGTCATCAGCCCTCGCGAGGCTAGTCGCCGCGTTCGAACCTGAAGCCGACGCCGCGCACGGTGGTGATGTACTGCGGGCTGTGCGCGTCGTCCCCCAGCTTGCGACGTAGCCAGGAGACGTGCATGTCGAGCGTCTTCGTCGAGCCCCACCACTTGCTGTCCCAGACCTGCCGCATGATCTGCTCGCGGGTCACGACCTTGCCAGCCTCCGCGACCATGAGCGCAAGCAGGTCGAACTCCTTCGAGGTCAGCTCGATCTCGGTTTCGCCAAGCCAGGCCCGGCGAGCGTCGGTGTCTACCCGCACGCCCTGGACAACCTTCGTTTCCGAGGAGCCGCGGCGTAGGAGGGCCCGCACCCTGGCCAGCAGTTCCGCCAGCCGGAACGGCTTGGTGACGTAGTCATCGGCACCGGCGTCCAGGCCGATCACGGTATCCACCTCGTCCGCCCTGGCGGTCAGGATGAGCACCGGCACCGACTGCCCAGCAGACCGGATCCGGCGGCATACCTCAAGGCCATCAAGCCGGGGCAACCCGATATCCAGGACGATGAGGTCGATCCCGCCTTGTTTTGCGGCCTCCAAGGTCTCTGGGCCGTCGGCGGCGACGTCAACGTCGTAACCCTCACGGCGTAGGGCCCGCGCCAGGGGTTCGGAGATTGCCGGGTCATCTTCGGCTAGCAGCACGCTGGTCATGCACTGATGGTATGGCGGCTTGCAACCTTTACTGGCTCGATACACGCTCTGATGGCCGGCCTATTGCCATCAGCTAGGCGCTGACCTGCGGATTTAAGGGGCTAAGGCAGGTATTTCGCACGGGCAGCTCAGCTGGGCGCGGCGCCTCAGGCCGGTGTAACGCCGGGCCGGCGGCGGGAGACGATCAGACGGGCGTGACGCCGTGGCGGCGGCGAGAGAAGAACCGGTCCTTGCCCCGCGCCGCGGCGAACCGGCGGATCAGCTGCGAGCGCAGGTCCGCTGGCTCCACGACGTCATCGACGACCAGCTCGCCTGCGAGCCGGAGAACGTCGATGTCCGCTTCGTACTCGTCTCGCAGCCGGCTCGTCTCCGCCTCGCGCTCGGCCGGATCGCTGATGGCATTCAGCCGATTGAAGTAAACGGCGTTAACAGCGGCCTCGGCACCCATCACGGCGATCTTGGCCGTGGGTAGCGCCAGCGTGGCGTCCGGCTCGAAGCCGGGACCGGCCATCGCATAGAGCCCGGCACCGTAAGCCTTGCGCACGATCACGCAGATCTTCGGCACGGTAGCCTCGGAGACCGCGCTGATCATCTTGGCGCCGTGCCTGATGATCCCCTGCCGCTCAACCGCCGTTCCGACCATGAAGCCGGGGACGTCGGCCAGGAAGAGCAGCGGCAGGTTGAAGGCATCACATAGCTGGATGAACCTGGTCCCCTTGTCGGCCGAGTCGACGAACAGGACGCCGCCCTTGAACATCGGATTGTTGGCCACGACACCTATCGCCTGGCCGTCCAGTCGGGCGAAGCCGATGACGAGTTCGCGCGCCCACAGCGCGTGAATCTCGAAGAATGAGTCCTCGTCCACGATGCCGCGCAGGTACCGCCGCATGTCGAAGGCCTGTCGCTCGCTGACCGGCACCATCGCCCGCAGGTCTACTTGCTTCGGCTCGCGGGCGGGCTGCGCCGGGGGCTCCTGCTGCCAGTTCCCCGGCAGGTACGACAGGTAGTCACGGATGGCGGTGAGGGCGTCGGCCTCGGTGGCGGCCAGATAGTGCCCGCAGCCAGATACCGAGCAGTGCATCCGGGCACCGCCCATCTCTTCCAGCGTGGTCTGCTCGCCGACCACCATCTCGACCATGCGCGGGCTGCCGAGGTACATGGAGGCGTTCCCGTCGACCATGGCGACGAAATCGCAGAACGCCGGAATATAGGCACCGCCCGCCGCTGACGGCCCGAACAGGGCGCATACCTGCGGTATGGACCCTGACGCCCGCACCTGCGAGTGGAAGATCTTCCCGGCGCCGCGTCTGCCGGGAAACATCTGGACTTGGTCGGTTATGCGAGCGCCGGCCGAGTCAACCAGGTAGATCATCGGAACGCCGGTCGTATACGCCTGCTCGATCACCCTGATGATCTTCTCGACCGTGCGCGCCCCCCAGGAGCCGGCCTTGACGGTCGAGTCATTGGCCATCAGCGCAACCGACCTGCCCCCGATGGTGGCCGTCCCGGTGATCACGCCATC
>JASHUE010000544.1:0-17226 GCA_030040195.1 Streptosporangiaceae bacterium
GGACATCGTCGGCTGGTGGGTGCGCGCGGAGGCCGTGCTCAAGTGCACGGGCCAGGGGATCGCGCACGGGATGTCTGGTTTCCGCGTGCTCGGTGCGTGCGCCGCCTCGGGCGAGGAGCCCAGGCTGGCGGGCGGCTGCCGGCTGGCGCAGATCGACGCTCCCTCTGGTTACACGGCCGCGCTCGCGGTCGTCTCGCGTCTGCGTGATCCGCGATCAGCGCCACTCTAGAGGGAACGAACCGCGGCTACCGCTGCTGCTCGCGACGGTAGCCGCCCGGCGCCGTTCTGGCTGGTCGTCAGCCAGCCTCGACGTGGTCGCCGGACTGCTGGTCTTGGGCTTGGCGGCCTGGCCGGCGATCGCCGCCGGCGCTCTCAGCGCCAGGCACGATCAGCGGGACCCACTGGGTTACGGAATATCGGTGCGAAACTGAACGCCATGGACGATCTCACCCGGATCGGCGACGATCCGCTTACGTTCACGGTCCGCGGCTATCGCCCGGATGGAAGTCGCGAGGAAGCGGATCTGGACCGGATTACGGCCCTCATGCGGACCGCGGACGATCCATGGGACCGCGCGAAGCCGCTGCACATTACCGGGTCGGCACTGATCGTGCATCCGGCCAGCAACCGGGTGTTGCTGCGCTGGCACCAGCGTCAGCAGGCCTGGCTGCAGGTAGGCGGGCACGGCGATCCCGGTGAGCGCGACCCGCTGGCTGTCGCGCTGCGCGAGGCCGAGGAGGAGACGGGACTGGCCGATCTCAGGCCGTGGCCGACGCGAGAGCTGTGCCACGTGGCCATCGTGAGCGTGCCCGCGGGCAAGGGCGAGCCCGCTCATGAGCACGCCGACCTCAGATACGTGCTCGCGACCGCCACCCCCGATGCGACCGTTGCCGAGAACGAGCACGCGCAACTGCGTTGGCTCCCGGTCGCCGACGCCGTGCTGGCGACGACCGAGGCTAACCTTCGGGAAACCCTCGCGCGGGTGGAGCGACTGCTCGCCGAGGCGCCGGTCGCGCCGGAGTGAGCCTGCACGCCGACTTGGCTTGACCCAGCGCCCGGAACGGGATACAACCTGCCCTTCCGTTCGTTGTGCCTGCGGGCGAGGGTGGCGGCCCGTGCCGCCGCGATGGAGGCTGGCCATGTTCGAGAGGTTTACTGACCGGGCGCGGCGGGTTGTGGTCCTGGCCCAAGAAGAGGCCAGGATGCTCGACCACAACTACATCGGCACCGAGCACATCCTGCTCGGCATCGTCCACCTGGGCGAGGGCGCCGCGGCAAAGGCCCTCGATTCGCTCGGGATAAGCCTCGACGGGGCACGGCAGCAGGTCGAGGAGATCATCGGCCGCGGCAAACATGCGCCGTCGGGACACATCCCGTTCACGCCGCGGGCAAAGAAGGTACTCGAGCTGTCACTGCGCGAGTCCCTGCAACTCGGCAACGACTACATCGGCACCGAGCACATCCTGCTCGGGCTACTCCGCGAGGGTGAGGGCGTGGCCGCCCAGGTCCTGGTCCGACTCGGCGCCGACCTGAACCGGGTCCGCCAGCAAGTCATCCTGGTCGTGGAGGAGCAGCAGGGCGAGCAGCCTCGGGTACGCCCGGCCCGCCGGGGGCCGCTTCCTCCGACCTCGCGCTTCCCCCGCGAGCAGGAAATCTTCCTCATGCTGACCGACATCAGCTCCAGGCTGCACGCGATTGAGGAGCACCTCGGCCTCCGGCCGTCGCCAGAACGGGAGCAGGGCGGCCGGGCTGTCGCGGCGGAACCCCGTGAGGCCGAGTCAGGCGGGGGCGAGTCAGGCGATGCGGGTCCTGGCGGGGGCGAGTCAGGCGACGCGGGTCCTGGCGGGGTAGCGTCCGGCGAGGCGGGCTCGGGCGCAGAGCCCGGCGAGGCGGGCTCGGGCGCAGTGCCCGGCGAGGGGCAGGACTCGAAGCAGGACTAGCCCAGCGATCCGCCCGGCGGTCAGATGCCGAGATCGTCCAGTTGCTTGTGCAACTCCGCGCGCGGACCGGTGTACTTGTCGGTTGCCTTCGAGGTACCTGCGGGCTCGACGGCGGTCGGCGTGGCCGTTCCCGCCGCCGCTGCGCCCGGTTTGGACGCGACTTTCGTGCGGCTCGCGACCCTGCTGCGGTCCCTGAAGATCCAGCCGCCGGCGACACCTGCCACCAGCCCGCCGATGTGGTCCTGCCAGCCGATGCCCGCATGCGGCAGCAGCACAGTGAACTGGTAGGCGAAGCACAGCGCCATTACCGCGCCGATGATGATGTCGATCACATGCCGGTCGAACAAACCCTTCACCAGGACGTAGCCCAGGTAGCCGAAGACGACGCCGCTGGCGCCCGCACCGATGCTGCCGGAGGGCGCGAACAGCCAGGCGGCGATCCCGCTGACGACGATGACGAGCACGGTGAGGCCGAGAAAGCGGACAACGCCGCGGTAGGCGGCCAGGAAGCCGAAGATGAACAGCGGGCCGGAGTTGCTCTCGATGTGCGTGAAGCTGAAGTGGAAGAACGGCGCGGTCAGGATATCGGGCAGGCTCGACACCGAGCGCGGCTTGATGGCGAACTCTTGTGTGAGCGCGTAGTGGTCGGCCACGTTGGCAAGCTGGAATATCCACAGCAATGCCAGGAAGCCGACCATCACGAAGAATGCTTTTCGGGCCTCGGCCAGCATCGACTCGGCATCCCCTGTACCCGGCGTCCAGCCGGTACGCTCATGATCGCTCATGTCACATCCACCCGTGTTGACGTACCCGCGTCTCAAAGCTAGCCGCAAATCGCCTGTGCGTGGAAGGTGGCGAGCGACCCGATGCCACAGTGGTCGCCGAGCGCGGATGGATTTGGGAGACCATGCACTAGTGCGTGCCGTCGCGTTAGGCTCGGCACGCGCGGCGCGGCGTGTCGTTCCCTTCGGTCGCGTCCGAGCTGTGATCACAGCTAATGGGCTATGACGCTGAGTAATTGTTACAATACGTATTGCCAAACTGTGATCTGCGCGACACTAATTCCGGGTTTTCAACACAGCTTTTTCGGCGGAAACGCTTGGTCGGGTGCTCCGATTCTGGCAACGTGGTTCCGCGACGGTGCCGACTAGCCAAAGCGGGCCTGCGCGAGATCGCAGTGAGTGCCGTTCGTGGGTCGGTCGTCATGCGACTCGCTGCCCTGCACCGCAGCGGTCCGTGCTCCTGGGCGCATGTGCTCAGCAGCGCTTGGCCGACGGAAGGACCGCATTGTCACAACACCGGAGACGTCCCCCGGCCCGGCGCCCACGACGCCGCCGATGGGGGGTCTTCATGGTTACCTCGATGGTTTCGGTCGTTACGGTAACCGCCGCCGCGATCGGCGCGATGGTGCACTACAACTCCACCTCGACAGCTGACCCCCTGGCCATGGTCGTCGCCCAGGTCGCCACCGGTAAGTCGGGCGAGGCCCTGATGCATGAGCGGGAGGAGATCATCCTGGACGACGCGGCAACGCAGTCGTTCACGGTGACCAGCACCCCGAAGGTCACCAGCAATCCCGTGACGTCGGGCAACAACGGCGGTGGCGGCATTGACATACCGCCCGCCCCGCCGGTCTCAGCCGGAACGGCTGAGGCGATCGCCCAGAGCTTGATGCCGGACTATGGCTTCAGCGTCGCTGAAGAGTGGGACCCTTTGTACGATCTGTGGAGGGCGGAGAGCGACTGGGACGTCACGGCCGAGAACGCCAGCGGTGCCTACGGCATCCCGCAGGCGCTGCCGGGGTCGAAGATGGCGTCGGCGGGTCCTGACTGGCAGACCGACGCGACGACCCAGATCAAATGGGGCCTCGGCTACATCCAGACCACCTACGGCACGCCGGAGGCGGCGTGGGAGCACGAGGAAGAGTTCGGCTGGTACTGACGGGGGCGACCGACGGCGTCCTGGCTGTTGGTCACCGGCCGAGTCCGGCCCAGAGGACGCGGGTCACTCGCTCTGCGTAGTCCCTCGGATTGCCGTCGTGATTAAAGGACGCCTGAGCTGCTGGTTTCGGCCGGGCGGGTAATGGTCCCTCAGGACGGCAACGCGCGGAACGTGGGCAGCGCGGTACCGAAGATTCCCCTGGCGGACCCGAACGTCCCGCTCGGCGCCCACAGCGCGAAGGAGTACGGCTGGCTCCCCGCGCTCGTCGACAACGTCACGAGAAGATCCAGCTGGGTGTAGTAGGTGCCCTGGGACGCGTTATACCAGCTGTACTTGAGCTCGGCGGCTGCCGCCGAGCGGTAGCCGCCCAGCGTCTTGAACCCGACCGAGCTGAGAATCAAGACCCGGTAGTCATTCTTGTGCGCCTTGGCCGCCAGGACCTCCAGGTACTGGGCCTCGCGCAGCGGCTTGGCGTACACCCAGTAGGCCAGGTTCACCCCCAGGTGGAAATCGCGAGCGGACTGGGTCAGGTGGGCCACCTGACCGGAGACCGACTGCGTCCACGCATCCGGCATTCCGATCTTGAAACCCGCAACCGCGTCCATCAGATCGGCGCCGAACTTGTGCCACTTCCATCCAGAGGGAAGGACCGGCGGGCTCGGCGAGGTGCTGGGGGTAGGGCTGGGGCTGGGCGACGCGGAGGGCGTCGGCGAGCCCGACCCGCTGGGGGTCGCGCTCGGACTCGGGTGGCCCGAGGGTGTGCCGCTTGGTCCGGTCGACGGGGAGCCCGGCTTGCCGTGGCCGGAACCGGAGGGCGTGCCGCCCTGCGTGCCGGGGCTCGGCTTGGCCGAACCGGAATGCTGGCCGGCGTTCTTTCCGCTCGGGCCCTGCCCACCAGCGGCGGAGGACTGCCCAGGCGCACCGGGGGGCAGCGTGGTACCGAGCGCGCTGGTGGGCCCGGAGTGCTGGAAGATGTTCCAGCCAATGATCGCGGCCACGACGATCGCGGCGATGCCGGTCGCGGCCACGATCAGCCGCCACCGGCCGGGGGAGTTCCAGGCCCGCCTGGCCGCGTCCCACATGCCGTTCCCGCCCGTGCCGCCCGCGCCGCCTCCGCCGCCTCCGCCGCCCGACGGTCCGGACGGGCTGGCGGTTTCAGGACCGGGCTTGGCCGAGCTCGCCTGCGGCTTGACTGGGCCCCACAGGGCACGGCCGCGGCTCGGATCCAGGTCGCTGCCCGAGGCTACGGCGACGCTGGCAGCCGCCGCGGGCGCAGCGGACTTACCCGAGGCCTCCGCCGAGCCCGCACCGGCCAGCTGACTCTGGCCCGCCCCACCGGCGTCGGCCCCAGGCGAGGTCGCGGCATCCACAGCCACTGTGCCGGGGCTGGCGACCGCCGCCAGTGCGCGCGCGGCGAGGCCTTCGCCGGCGCCGGCCAGCTCACCAGGGTCAGCCCCATCGTCACCGGCCTGTGGCAAAGCGGGTATCCGCAGCATGTCGTAGTCGGGCGGGTCCAGGAAGCCCGAGTCGGCATTGCTCATCGGGCCTGGCCCCGGCTCAGCAGTCTCCTCGGTGCCAGGCTCGTGGCTGGTCCCGGCCAGGCGGTCATCGCGCAACGGCCGGGGCCCGGTCCTGGCCGCGGTCGCAGCGTCCGCGAGCAGCCGTGCTGCGGTGGTGGCGTCGGGCCGGGTACCGGGGTCACGGCTGAGCAGGGCGTCGATCACCGGGCCGAGCGGGCCGGCCGATGGCGCCCGCGGCGCGTCCTCGGCTACAACTCCGGCTGAGATCACCGACGATCCGCCGACGCGATCGAACGGGCCGCGGCCCTCGACCGCCGTGTACAGGGTCGCCCCCAGTGACCACAGGTCGGACGCCGGGGTCGCGACGTCCCCGCGGATCCGCTCCGGCGCGGTGAAGCCGGGCGTCCCCACGACCATGCCCGCCTGCGTCAGCGCCAAGTCCTCAGCGAAGGTGGCGATGCCGAAGTCGGTGAGCACGGCCCGGCCGTCCTTGGTGACCAGGACGTTGCTCGGCTTAACGTCCCTGTGCAGCACGCCAGCGGAATGGGCGTCGGCTAGCGCGCTGACCAGGTTGGTACCAAGGTCGGCCGCCTGGTCCGGTGGGAGCGGGCCGTCCTCGGCGATGACCTGGTCAAGCGAGCGGGCCTCGACCAGTTCCATGACGATCCATGGGGTGCCGCTCTCCTCGACCACGTCGAAGACCTTGACCACGCTCGGGTGGCTGAGCCTGGCCGCCGTCCTGGCCTCGCGCAGCGTGCGCTGGTAAATGACCTCGGCGTCCGCCGGCGACGCATGCGAGGTGATCTGCACTTCCTTGACGGCCACATCGCGGTCCAGCAGCTCGTCGCGGCCACGCCAGACGATGCCCATCGCGCCCCGGCCGATCGGTTCCTGCAGGCGGTACCGCCCGGCGATCAGCCGGCCGGTCCCCGTTACTGCATGCATGGCGGGAACCTACCTTCAGCAACCATGTAGCGTCCTGTGAGGAAGTTGAGAGTTTGGCTGCGCCGCGACTCGTCGAAACGTGACTTAAGCGATCTTGCAGTGTCTCGTGCAGGCATCAGGGTAGCGGTGCCAATCCGGGCGGCGGAAGCGTTTGTGCCCGCTATAGCGGCCTTCGCTCCCGATTTGTTACTGCAGTTCGGGCGCCGTTCCCGAAGGCGCATGTACCAGTTCGCGGCCCCGTCCGCGCGTATTCCGCAGCCGGGCCGCGGCTAGCGGCAGACCCTACTGGCCGGGAGCGGAGCCGGGCGGCCGGGCCATCGCCAGCACGTCAAGCGCGCGGTCCAGTTGGTCTTCAGTGATCTTCCCGCTGGCCACGTAGCCGCGCGCGACGACGACGTCCCTGATCGTGGCTCCGCTGGCCAGGGCCTCGTGAGCCACGGCCGCCGCCGCCTCGTACCCGATGAACGGGTTGAGCGCGGTCACGATCGCGGGCGAGGACTCGGCGTTGCGCCGCAGTCGCTCGGCATTAGCGGTGATGCCGACCACGCACTGATCGGCGAGCGCGGTCGCGGCGGCAGACAGCAGCACCAGCGAGGACAGCAGGTTCCTGGCGATCACCGGCATCATCACGTTGAGCTCGAAGTTGCCCGCCGCCCCGCCGAAAGCGACAGCGGCATCGTTGCCGATGACCTGAGCGCAGACCTGGCACACCGCCTCGCAGATCACCGGATTGACCTTGCCCGGCATGATCGACGACCCTGGCTGCAGGTCAGGGATCTTGATTTCGTCCAGCCCGGTCCGCGGCCCCGATCCCATCAGCCGCAGGTCGTTGCAGATCTTGAACAGGCTGACCGCGATGACCCTGGTGACGCCGCTGGCCGATACGAGTGCGTCCCTGGCCCCGGCCGCCTCGAAGTGATCACGGGCCTCGGTGAGCGGCAGTCCCATGTCCTCGGCCAGCCGGGCGATGACCGACGGCGCGAACTCCGCTGGCGCGTTCAGGCCGGTGCCCACGGCGGTACCGCCAAGGGGAAGCTCGGCGACCTCGGGCACGACCGCGGTGGCGCGCGCCACGCCGTGCCTGACCGCCTCCGCGTAGCCGCCGAATTCCTGGCCGAGCGTGACCGGGGTCGCGTCCATCAGGTGCGTCCGGCCGCTCTTGACTACCTCGGCGAACTCGAACGCCTTCTCCTGCAGCGTGTCCGCCAGATGATCGAGCGCGGGCAGCAGCGACCTGGTGATCAGCCGGGCCGCGGCCAGGTGGATGGCCGAAGGAAACACGTCGTTGGACGACTGCGAGGCGTTGACGTGATCGTTGGGGTGCACCGGCCGGCCGAGCGAGCGGCTGGCCAGCGTCGCGATGACCTCGTTCGCGTTCATGTTGGACGACGTTCCCGACCCGGTCTGGAACACGTCGATCGGGAACTGGTCGTCGTGCCGGCCCCGGGCGACCTCGGCCGCCGCGTCGTGGATCGCCTTGGCGAGGTCGGGCCGCAGCACGCCGAGTTCGCCGTTGATGACCGCGGCGGCGCCCTTGATCGACGCCAGCGCGCCGATCAAGTCGCGGGACAGGCGCTCGCCCGAGATCTGGAAGTTCTGCACTGCCCGCTCAGTCTGCGCGGCCCACAATGCGTCGGCGGGCACCAAGACCTCGCCCATCGAGTCATGCTCCACGCGAAAACCTGGCTCAGCCACGGATGGCCTCCGGTCAGCTCGGTGCGGTTCCGATAGTCAGCAGCGGCTGCTTGGGCGCGGTGACGTCGGCGAAGAAATCGTTGCCCTTGTCGTCGACCACGATGAAGGCGGGGAAATCGCGCACCTCGATCTTCCAGACCGCCTCCATGCCAAGCTCGGGGTACTCGAGCACCTCGACCTTCGTGATGCAGTCCTGGGCCAGCTTCGCCGCGGCACCGCCGATCGAGCCAAGATAAAAGCCGCCGTGCCGCTTGCATGCCGAGGTGACGCTCGACGACCGGTTGCCCTTGGCCAGCATGACCAGCGAGCCGCCTGCGGCCTGGAACCGCTCGACGTAGCTGTCCATCCGGCCGGCGGTCGTCGGGCCAAACGAGCCAGAGGCGTAGCCTGCCGGGGTCTTGGCCGGGCCCGCGTAGTAGACAGCGTGATCACGCAGGTAGCCGGGCATCGGCTGGCCGGAGTCAAGGAGCTCGGCGATCTTGGCATGCGCGATGTCCCTGGCCACGACCATCGGGCCGGTCAGGGCTAGCCTCGTCTTGATCGGGTATCGGGACAGCTCGGCCCTGATCTCGCCCATCGGTCTGGACAGGTCGATACGCACGACGTCATCGGCCAGCTCCGCGTCTGTCGGCTCGGGCAGATACCGCGCGGGGTCAGTCTCGAGTTGTTCGAGGAAGACCCCGTTCCTATTGATCTTGGCCGTCGCCTGCCGGTCCGCCGAACAGGACACCGCGATCGCGACCGGGCAGGACGCGCCGTGGCGCGGCAGCCTGATCACCCGCACATCGTGGCAGAAGTACTTGCCGCCGAACTGCGCGCCGATGCCCGCCCGGCGGGTGATGTCCAGGACCTGCTGCTCGAGTTCGACGTCGCGGAAGCCGTGCGCATCCATCGAGCCGGAGGTCGGGAGCGTGTCGAGGTACTTCGCGGAGGCGTACTTCGCCGTCTTCAGCGCGTACTCGGCGCTCGTCCCGCCGACCACGATCGCCAGGTGATAAGGCGGGCAGGCCGCGGTGCCCAGGGACGTGACCTTCTCCTGGAGAAAAGCCGCCATGCGGGCCGGATTCAGCACGGCCTTGGTCTCCTGGTACAGGTACGACTTGTTCGCCGACCCGCCGCCCTTGGCCATGAACAGGAACTTGTACTCGTCGCCGCCGGTGGCGTAGATCTCGATCTGGGCCGGCAGGTTGCTGCCGGTATTGCGCTCCTCCCACATCGAGATCGGCGCGAGCTGGGAGTAGCGCAGGTTCAGGTTCGTGTAGGCGTCGTAGACTCCGCGCGCGATGTGCTCGTCGTCACGACCGTCGGTCAGCACCTGCTGGCCGCGCTTGCCCATCACGATCGCGGTGCCCGTGTCCTGGCACATCGGCAGCACCCCGCCGGCCGCGATGCAGGCGTTCTTCAGCAGGTCCCCGGCGACGAACTTGTCGTTGCCGCTCGCCTCCGGGTCGTCCAGGATCGAACGGAGCTGGCGCAGGTGCGCGGGCCGCAGCAGGTGGGCGATGTCGTGCATCGCCGTAGCCGTCAGCTGAGTCAGCAGCTCGGGCTCGACCTGCAGGAAGTCCTGGCCGAGCGCGCTGGTAACGCGAACCCCTTCGCTGGACAGCAGCCGGTACTCGGTGCTGTCAGGTCCGGTGGGCAGAAGATCGGTATAGCTGAAGTCGGGCATCGGGGGCACATCCTCGGGCCTGCGGGTGGTCCTCTCATCGTATTTGGGGAAGCGGATCGGATCAGCGTCTGGGCTGAGGGCCGTCAGCTAGCCGAGCGAGTTGGGCGCCAGACCGCCCTATGCGCGGGATTAATGGCCACGGACGAGAGGGGCCGCCGCCACCCGAGTGGTGGCGGTGACCCCTCGTTCCCCTGATACTCGGCGTTCATTCAGTGGCTGGCTGGACGGCCGGAGCGCCCGGCCTGACCATCCGGATCGCGACGATGACCACCAGCAGCGCGATCGCGTCGAAGATCGACGCCGAGGCGAACGAGGTCGCCATGCCGTGCACGAGGACGTGCCTGGCCTGCTCCAGCGCGCTCGCGCCCGGCAGCGGGTGACTGGCCGCGGCCCGGCGGGCGCTGCCGTAGATCGTCACCAGGATGGCTAGCCCGAGCGCGCCCCCGACCTGCTGCATGACGTTCACCATGGACGCGGCCGCTCCCGAGTCCTGTGGCGGCACGCCCGCCAGCGATGCCATGGTGAGCGGCACGAACGCGAAGCCCATGCCGGTTCCGAGCAGCAGCATCGGGATCAGGATGCCGGGGAAGTAGGTCGTTCCCGGCGTAACCTGCGACAGCCAGGCCATGCCGACGACGACCGGTATCAGACCGCCCACGAGCAGCGGCTTGCCGCCGAACCTGGGGACCAGCCGGGGCGCCAGGCGGGACATCGCCAGCAGCGCGGCCGTCATCGGCACGAACGCCAGGCCGGCCTGCAGCGGGGTGAAGCCGAGCACGTCCTGGACGAACTGAGTCAGGAAGAAGAACATCCCGAACATGCCACCGACCAGAAGCAGCCGGGCCACGTAGGAGGCGGCACGGCTCCGGTCGCGCAGCAGCCACAGCGGTGTGATCGGCTCGGCTGCCCTGGTCTCGATGACGCCGAACAGGCCGAGCAGGACGACGGCGGCGGTGAAGGCCCCGATCGTCGTGGCGTTCGCCCAGCCATCGGAGGCAGCGTTGATGAAGGCGTAGACGAGCGCCGACATCCCCGCGGTCGAGGTGAACGCTCCGGCCACGTCCAGCTTGACGGCCAGGCGGTGCGACCGGGCGAGCAGTCGTGGCGTCACTGCAATGACGACGGCGCCCACTGGCACGTTGACAAAGAAGACCCAGCGCCACGAGGCCCACTGGGTGAGCATCCCGCCGATGACCAGGCCGAGCGAGGCGCCGCCCATGGCGACGGCCGTGAACGCGCCGAGCGCGCGGATTCGCTCCCGGCCCTCGGGGAAGCTGGACACGATCGTGGCGAGCACGGCGGGCGACGCGATCGCGCCGCCGACTCCCTGCACGGCCCGGGCGGCTAGCAGCATGGCGGGCGAGGTCGCTAGCCCGCCTGTCAGTGACGCGAGCGTAAACAGGGCCAAGCCAGCCATGAAGACGTTCCGGCGCCCGAAGACGTCGCCGGCCCGGCCGCCAATCAATAGCAGGCCACCGAAGGTGAGGGTGTAGGCGTTGAGCACCCAGGACAGGCCGGTGGCAGACAGGTGCAGGCCGGTCGCCATCGACGGCAGGGCCACGTTCACGACGGTCAGGTCGAGAACGATCATGAGCTGCGCGCAAAGGACAACGGCCAGGGTGATGTTGCGCCGGTCGCGGGGAAGCCGCGCCTTCCCGTTCGCCCGGTTCGCCGTGTTCACCGGGCTAGTCCCGACTTCCTGGCTCGCCTCGACGGGCAGGCTGGTGGTGTTCTCCTGGTTTGCCGGGACGGCGTGGCTTATCTCGTCGGCCTGGATGGCGGTGGTGGCTAGGACGGGGTCGCGGCCAGGAGCCGGCGGCTGGCGGACAGTGGGAGAGGACAAAGTTCCTCCATCGGAAGGCGTGCGGATCAGAGGCCCTGGCGCGGCCATCCCCTGGTCACGCTGGCCTTTAGGAGCTATGCTTATTCGGAGGATCCCTCCGGTAAATACTATACGGAGGATGCCTCCGCTTCGCAAGTCTGGTGATGGAGCAGTGATGAACGCGACCCGGGCGCCCGCCGGGCCCAAGCGGGCCGATGCGCGGCGCAACTATGAGTTGCTGCTTGCGGCGGCAACCGAGGCGTTCGCCGAACGCGGGGCCGATGACGTCTCCTTGGAGGAGATCGCCCGCCGCGCTGGCGTCGGCATCGGGACGCTGTACCGACACTTCCCGGCCAGGCAGGCGCTGCTCGAGGCGGTCTACAAGGATCAGGTCGACGGCCTGGAGGTGCTCGCGGGCAAGTTGCTGGTCCACGAATCGCCGGCCGAGGCGCTGGCGGAGTGGATGCGGGCGTTCGCGGCGTTCGGCCGCACCAAGCGGAGCATGAGCGCGGCCTTGATGGCCACGCTGGGCAAGCAGTCGGAGTTGCTGTCGGCGTGCAGCAAGGTACTGCGCGGCTGCACCGAGGCGCTGCTGGCGCGGGCCCAGGAGGCCGGGGTGGTCCGGCCGGATGTGCAGAGCGCCGACCTGCTCCGGTTGACCCACGCGCTGATCATGGCGGCCGACGCTCCGGGCGGCGATCCCGGTCAGGCCGACCGGATGTTCTCGTTGCTGATGGACGGGCTGCTCGTCGCCCAGGCGCCGACCGCTGGGTAGCCGGTAGGGTCCGGATCCGGCCGGTGTCAGCCCGGCAGTCTGTTTGTTCTCTAGTGGCTTGCAATCGCATACAACATTGCGTTCGGTCCCGGCAGGCAATCAGAATGGCGGCCGCAATCGGCGCCGGAGTTAGCGCCGGATTGGCATGCCCGGCGAGCCGAAGGGTAACAACAAGGTGCCGGATAGCCGCCCCGCGCCCGCGAAAGGCAGCGCCTGCCGGTGGGGGCGGCTATCCGGACCAGTCCGGCTCCGCCCGGACTGGCGGCGAGGAGGAGGACGGACACCGTGGATAGCCCGGACCAGCGCGGCGGCCAGATCGATTTCGGCGAGGCCGCCCGGCAGTTAGAGATGGCGGCGCATGACGCCCGAGTGGCCGTTAGTTGCATTGGCTTGGGCGATCTCGACGGCGCCCACACGCACGCCATTCTCGCCCGCGCTGCCGCGGATGGTGCCCAGAACCTGCTGCAGGCGGCGCTGACGTCGGGAGAGAAGATCCCCGGCTAGCCAGCCCGAACCGGGCGCCTCGGCTCGCTGGCGTCGGACCCGCGCCCGGCCGTCCTTCGGAGTTCTCGTCGCGAACTCCGGCAATCCCGGTGACGAACGGCAGCGGTCCATGGCCCGGCCCCGAGACCAGGAAGACGCTGCTCGGCGGTTCGCGGGGAAGTGACCTGATATATACCTCCAACCTGGTACGGTCAGCACGATTTCACCGTGCAGCGGGCGCCTCGCGCTCGCGCCTACCAGGGAGCTGGACATGGCGATCCGCCGAGCGAAGCAGAAGGCTCAGGTCATCGAAAAGCTCCGGGCGATGGCACCCGCGGGCGAGAATTTCATCGCGTGCGTTCACGGCGAGACCGGGCCGAGCCCATGGCTCAACGCGCTGTTCGACGAGGTGCCATTCCTCGGCCTGATCGTGGCCCTCACCCGGCGCTTCTACTTCTTCACGCTGACCGAGAGTCACGTGGTCGTGAACTCGGCGAACCGCTTCACCAACCGGCCCGGCGACGTCGTCGTGGCCTTCCCGCGGGAGTCCTTCCCGGCATCGCGATACAAGCGCGGCGCGGTCTGGAGCCGGTTCTACGTGGAGTTCCCCGGGGCATCCAGGCCAACCAGGATCAACGTGCACAGGTACTGGCGGGCCGAGCTTGACGGGCTGGCGGCCGCGTTCGCGGTCGGCGAGTTGGCCGGCGCGGGCGGCGCCGGTGCGGTTACGGCCTGACTCCCGTTGGGCCGCCAAAGGGCGCCCGGACTGGGTACGCGAGCCGTCGCCTGCCGTGCCGGGGCGGGTGCAGGCTTGTGGCACTCTAACTGCATCGTCTCCTGGCCTGCGTGGGTCAGCGCCTGCGTGGGTCAGCGCCTGCGTGGGTCAGCTGAGCGAAGCGAGCGGCCCGGCCCGTGGTTAGTTAGAAGTCGAATAAAATATGTTCTATAGGTATAAAATTGGGCAACTGGAGACGGCGTCTGACCGTGCCGCGGGTATGTGATCGCGAGCCCGCTGCGCCTGAGGTCACGGCCTCGGGGCACGGGGCCGGAGGTTGGGCCCTCTCGGCAGAGATCGGCGCGGTGCTCGCTACGCGTCCGTTCAGCCCGTGGATGGTCGCTCCGGCCAGGTTCGTCGATGGCGGGGCCGGCCGTTGAAGACGATCATCCTAACCGGCGCGGTGGCGCTGATCACTGCGCTGCTCGGGACGCCGGTGTTCATCAGGCTGATGCGGCGCGGAGGCTACGGTCAGCCGATCAGGGTTGAGGGCCCCAAGTCCCACGAGACCAAGCGCGGCACACCGACCATGGGCGGTGCGGTGTTCGTGATCGCGTCGCTGATTGGCTACATAGTCGGGCACGCGGCTACTGACGATCCGATCACGGCCTCGGGCGTGCTGGTGCTGGTGATGATGACGGGCCTGGCCCTGGTCGGGTTCATCGATGACTTTCTCAAGATCTTCCGGCAGACAAGCCTCGGGCTGAGGGGCAGGGCGAAGGTGGCTGGCCAGGTCGTGGTCGCGGCCGTGTTCGCGGTGGAGGTGCTGCAGCACCCTGACCGATTCGACCTGACGCCCGCAGACGCGCACCTGTCGTTCCTGCGGGACTTCGGCCCCGCCATCGGCACGCTGCCCTTCGTCATCTGGGTGGTCATCATGGTCGTCGGCACCTCCAACGCGGTGAACCTGACCGACGGACTCGACGGCTTGGCCACGGGTGCCACGATCGCGGTGCTAGCCGCCTACGTGCTGATCGGCCTCTGGCAGGAGCGCAACGACTGCACGGACCTCTTGGCGCTCCAGTGTTACCAGGTGCGCGATCCACTCGACCTGGCCGTCGTCGCGTCCGCCATCCTCGGCGGCTGTTTTGGCTTCCTGTGGTGGAACGCGCCGCCGGCCAAGATCATCATGGGCGACACCGGGTCCTTGGCCCTGGGCGGGGCGCTGGCCGGCCTGGCCATCTGCACTAAGACGCAGCTGCTGCTGATTATCCTGGGCGGCCTGTTCGTGATCATTACGATGTCCGACGTAATCCAGATCGGCTCCTACAAGCTGACCGGGCGCCGCGTGTTCAAGATGGCGCCGCTGCAGCACCACTTCGAGCTGCTCGGCTGGCCGGAGACGACGATCGTGATCAGGTTCTGGCTGATCTCCGGCCTCTGCGTGGCCGTCGGCCTCGGCATCTTCTACGCTGCCTGGCTGCAGACCTGACGCAGGAGGCTTCCGCCCGGAGACGGTGCGCTCGCCATCAGCGCTGCGCGTCAAGCAAACCGCGCGGGATCTGTTCCCGAGGCTCATCGCCTCGCACCTGCATCGGATCGGAGTTAGCGCGCGGTCGGCCCTGCGGCGCGCCGGCTCCGAAGCGCCGCAGGCGGACGCTGCTGGCCACGACGAACGCCGACGACGCGGCCATCGCGGCTCCGGCGATCAGCGGATTCAGGAAGCCAGCCGCGGCCAGAGGGATCGCGGCAATGTTGTACCCGAATGCCCAGGCAAGGTTCCGCCGGATGGTGGTCAGGGTGGCGCGGGCGAGCTGGATGGCCTCCGGCAGCACGCCCAGGTCATCGCGTAGCAAGATTATGTCCGCCGCACTGATGGCCACATCGGTGCCCGATCCCAGGGCCAGGCCGAGGTCGGCGGCCGCGAGCGCGGGCCCGTCGTTGACGCCATCGCCGGCCATTGCCACCCGCCGCCCGTTGTCCCGCAGCTCCATGATGACGGCGGCCTTGCGATCGGGCAGGGCTCCGGCGATGACCTCGTCCACCCCGATCTGCGACGCCACCGCCTGCGCGGTCGCCTGGCTGTCTCCGGTCAGCAGGACGGTGTGCAGTCCAAGCCGGCGCAAGGATGCGACGGCGGCGGCCGCCGACGGCTTGACGGTGTCGGCCACCGCGACGGCCCCGACGGCTCGCCCATCTCGGCTCGCCAGCACTACGGTGCGGCCCGATTGCTCCCAGCGGTCGCATTCCTCGGCCAGGGGCGGCGGGATCGCGACGCCATGGTCGGCGAGCAACGCTGCCCGGCCGACGAGGATCTCCCGGCCCTCGACGAAGCCGGTGGCGCCCAGGCCGGGGAGCGCCCGGAAGCCGGACACGGCCGGCAGCACGCCGACTTCGGCGACGGCCAGCGAGCTGATCGCCGCGGCGATCGGGTGTTCGGATGCGTGCTCGACCGCGCCAAGGTCTCGCAGTACTTCAGCGTGGCTGGTACCGGGCGCGGCCAGCACATCGGTCGCAGTCATCACGCCGGTGGTGACCGTGCCGGTCTTGTCCAGCACCACGGTGTCGACCGCACGGGAGGCTTCGAGCGCGGTGTGACCCTTGATGAAGATCCCGAGCTGCGCACCGCGCCCGCACGCCACCACCAGCGCAGCCGGGGTTGCCAGCCCGAGTGCGCATGGGCAGGCGATGATCAGCACCGCCAGCGCCGCGCTGAACGCGTGCTCCGCCGCGGCGCCCGATGCCAGCCACCCGGCCAGCGTCACCACGGCGGCCGCCAGCACCGCCGGCACGAACACACCGCAGATCCGGTCGGCAAGCCGCTGCACGGCTGACTTGTCGGCCAGGGCGTTCTCGACCAACGTGATCAGATGCGCCAGCTGGGTGTCCTGGCCGGTCCTGTCGGCGCGCACGACGAGCCGGCCGCTCACCGCCACCGTGCCCGCGGAGACCAGGTCGCCGACGGTGATGTCAGCCGGGACCGACTCGCCGGTCATCATGCTGGTGTCGACCGCCGACTGCCCGAACTCGACGGTCCCGTCGGCGGCGATTGCTTCTCCTGGCCGCACGACGAATCGGTCGCCTGGGCGCAGCCGCGAGACCAGCACGCGCTGCTCGCTGCCGTCGGCACTCAGCAGGCACGCCTCCCGCGCGGCGGCGTTGGCCAGTTCGCGCATCGCGTCGCCGGCCTGCAGCCGGGCGCGGGCCTCATACCACCGGCCGGCCAGCAGGAATGTCGTGACCGACGCGGCGACCTCAAGGTAGATGCCGCCGCCGGAAGCATGCACGAGCAACTGCCAGGCGCTGATCCTGGCCTGACCGCGGTCCAGGATGAACATGGCATACACCGACCAGCTGCACGCGGCGACGATGCCAAGCGACACCAACGTGTCCATCGAGGAGAAGCCGTGCCTGGCATTCCGAAGCGCGGCCTGATGGAAGGGCCACGCCGCCCACCCGGCGACCGGCGCCGCGAGCGCGATCAGCACCCATTGCCAGCCCGCGAACCGGTACACCGGGAACAGCGACAGCAGTACCGACAGGTCACTGAGCGGAACGAAGAACACCAGCGCGACGATCAGCCTGCGCCTGAGATAGGCCACGCGGGCCAGTTCCGCCGTCCCGCCTTCGCCCGGCCCGTGCGCCGCGGCCCCTTCCGCAGGGGAGGCCACCTCGGCGCTGTAACCTGCATGCTCGACGGCCGCTATCAACTGCTCCACCG
>JASHUE010000545.1:0-5837 GCA_030040195.1 Streptosporangiaceae bacterium
ACCATCGGCGGACGCTGCCCAGTCCACCGGCTCGGCCTGCGCCAGGGCTCGTCACCGGTCGGCCCGCCGAGCCCGCCGGGACGTCCGTGCGTCAGGACCCCGCCCGGTCCCATGCCGGCCTTGGCCATCTCCGCCAGCAGCTCGGGATTGTCAGGATTGGGAGCGGTCGGGGTGAAGCTGTTGATCCGGATCCCGTACGGGGCCAGGTCCATCGCGGCCGCCCGGACGAAATTGTTCACGCCGCCCTTGTGGAAGGCGTACGCGATGATCCCCGCGGTGCCCGACCAGGCGTTGGATGACGAGATGCATATGATCGATCCCCTGATGCCCCGCTCGGCCATGGCCCGGCCGACGTGCTTGGTGTTGAGGAAGTAGCCAAGAGCGGACACGCGCACCGCCCGCTCGAAGTCGGCTGCGGACTCGTCGAGCACGCCGCGGCCCCCAAGCAGGGCGGCGTTGTTCACCAGGATGTCGATCCGGCCCCACCGGTCGAGCACCGCGGCGAGGTAGCCCTGCACGGCACTCTCGTCGGTCACGTCGCCGGGAGCGGCCATAGCCTGGCCGCCGTTGCGCTCGATGCGGGCGATGCACGCCTTGATCGCCGACTCATCGACGTCATTACAGGCAACCTTTGCGCCGTAGCGCGCGAGCGCCAGCGCGACGCCGCTGCCGATGTTGGGCCCGCAGCCGGTGACGAGCGCGACCTTGCCGTCGAGTGAGATCTCCACGATCAGCTCTCCCTTGGATACGCCGACCCAGGCCGCTCCCTCGCGGACCTAGCCCGTTCCCGCCGCAGGCGCCATGAGCTCGCGCCGGCCGCCGATGGTCAATATATGACAAACACTGTGTCGGTCGTGATGCCAATCCCGGCCGGTACCTGGACACCGGATGCACGACGCTTCGCTAGGCTCTGACCGTGTCATACGCCTATGCCGACCTCGGGGTCGAGGCCGCCGATGAAGGCGGCGAGCCGCGCACGCGGAGCGGCGCCCAGCGTCCACCGCGACTCCTGCTGACGCTGCTGGGCGACTACTGGTGGCAGCGCACCGAGTCGCTGCCCTCGGCCGCCCTGGTCGCGCTGCTGGCAGAGTTCGGCGTCAGTGATTCGGCGGCGCGCGCGGCTCTCAGCCGGCTGACGCGGAACAAGCTGCTCGTGACCTCTCGCAATGGCCGCCGGACCTTCGTTCGGCTCAGCGACCGCGCCGCCCAGATACTCGACGAGGGCGCCCGCCACATTTTCTCCTTCGGGCGAGTCTCGCAGCCGTGGGACGGCACCTGGAGTCTCCTGGCCTTCTCCATCCCCGAGCACAACCGCGCGGCTCGCGACGCGCTGCGCAAGCAGCTTCGCTGGCTCGGCTTCGCGCCGCTCTACGACGGGCTCTGGCTCGCCCCGCGCGATCAGGTCAGTGAGGTCGTTGCGTTGCTGGCAGAGCTGGACATCACGACCGCGACTGCGTTCCGCGCCACCGCGGCCCCCGGCATCGGGCCCGACGCCCTGCCCCAGCGGGCCTGGGACCTAGACGAGCTGCGGGCCAGGTACGAGGAGTTCACCGACTTCGCCGAGCGGCTGCACGGCCGAGCGCTGGCCGGGCGGATCTCGCCGGTCGAGGCACTCGTCGCCAGGACTCGCCTGATGGATGAGTGGCGCGCGTTTCCTGGCCTCGATCCTGACCTGCCGGCCGAACTGCTGCCGCAAGCCTGGCCCCGGGCCGCTGCGCGCGACCTGTTCATCGCGACGTATGACCTGCTCGGGCCGCTGGCCGCCCACCGGGTCCGGCAGATCATCGCCCGGTACAGCACGGACCTCGCGACCAGGGCCGCCTACCACAGCTCCGAGCTGACGACGACAACCGCGGGCGTGGGCCCAGCCGGCTGAGACCCAGCGGCCAGATAGCGCCCGGTCATGCCGGGCAGTGCTCGTGCACCCAGTTCCTGGTGATGCGTCTGCGGGCGTCCTGCCCTGGCGCGATAAATCGCCCGCAGCGTTCGCATCGTTGGCCAGCAGCGCTGGCCCCCGTGCCGTGCGTCGCCGCGGGCGCAGCGTCGTGCTGGCTGAGCCCGACCAGGCGCAGCGTTGTTACCGGGAGCCCGAGACCTCCAGGGCAGAAGTGCTCCAGGTGCGCCGCGCGCACCCGAGCGCCGACTTCTCCCTGCGGCCGGCGGCTCATGCCCCGTAGCCCCACCGAGTGTGGACCTGACTGGCGCGCGGTCCGCTCGCCACTACTCCGGCACCGGCGAGCACCGCCGCGCGAGCGGCGATGGCCGAGCCCCTGGCCCCGGCCATGTCCAGGTCGGGCACCAGGGCGACCGACTCGACCCTGGCCTGTTCTTCGCGCAGCACCGTATTCCGCCTGACCTCGTCCAGGAACCAGTCCCTGAAGTGCGGCGCGGCCTCGACGACGCCACCGCCGAGAAGGTAGGCGTGCGGGTCGGTGAAGTTGGCCGCGATCGTCAGCAGCCGGCCGATGGCCGTGGCCTGCTGCTCGAAGATCTTCAGTGCCATGGGATCGCCGGCCTCGCCGTAGCCGCGGACCAGCTTCGCCGCCATCGCTGGGGGCTTGTCCGCCAGCTCGTGGCCGGGGAAGCGGCTCAGCCAGTACGGCAGCAAGCTCTTCTGGATCCCGGTCAGGGAGGCGACGCTCTCCGCGTCGCCGGGCAGGCCGCAGTTACAGACGGGCACGGGCTGGCCCGGCTCGAGCAGCCCGCCCAGCGGCAGCCAGATGTGGCCGAGCTCGCCCGCCATCCCGGCCGCGCCGCGGATGACCTGGCCCGCCTCGACGACACCGCCGCCGAGCCCGGTGCCGACGACAACCGAGACAGATGATCTCAGCAACGCCTCGGTCGACCCGAAGTGCGCGTAGTGGGCGTAGAGCGCCGCGGCGTTCGCGTCATTGTTGAACACCACCGGGATGCCGATGCTGGCCTCCAGGGCGCCGCGCACGTCGAAGCCGCGCCACTGCGCGCTGTCGAAGTTCGTCGCGCCGTGGGCCGAGATCACGCCGTCGGCCGTAACCGGCCCCGGCGTGTCAAGCCCGACCGCCCGGACCGCAGCGGGCGGGATGCCGGTGAGACTCAGCACGTCGTCCAGCGCGAGGGAGAGCGCGTCGATGGCCTTGTCCGGGCCGGCCAGGACGCAGCTCGGCGACTCGGCCATCTCCTCGACGAGGAACTTGCCATCCGCGGCGAGTACCGTGGCGTTGATCGTGGTGCCGCCGCTATCGAGCCCGACGACAACCCACCGGTCGGATTCCATCCAAGCCTCCCGCCTGCCCCCGGCGAGTGCCGGAACCTCCGCCTAACGTCGCAGCTTGCTGAGCCGTATGCACCCAGCCTAACGGGCAGGCGGTCTCCTCAGGGCGGACCAGGCTCCGGCCCGGCGGGTGTCAGCACAATCGGGCGCTGAGTCCGTCTCCGGCCGCGGAACACGCTGACCTCGCGATAGCCGGCTTGGACGGCCAACGCGGTCAGGTCACCGATGCGCCAGGAGACGTCGGCTAGCCGGTGCCCGTCGGACGCGGTGGTGATCGGCACGCCGTGGTGCAGAAAGCGCGCCAGCAGGTCAGGGGCGGGATAGGCTTCCCCGCAGGCTTTACGCCAGCCCGCGGAGTTCAGCTCCGCCGCCAGGCCGCAGCCACGGGCGGCCTCCGCGATCCGTTCGTGGAACTCCGCGGGCAGATCCGGCCGGTAGCCCGCCACCTTCGCCAGATCGGGATGCGCCAGGACGTCGACGGCGCGGGTGGCTGCGAGTTCCTCGATTGACCTGGTGTAGGAGTCCCAGACCTGGTCAACGCCCCGGCGGGTCCACTGCTGCTGCGCCTCGGCCCAGTCGAGCGCGTCGATCAGCCACGCGCCGATCCAGTGCACGCTACCGAGCAGGACGTCGAACGGGTACCCGTCAAGAAGCCCGGCGACCTTGTCCATCTGGCCGGGAAAGTAGTCGACCTCGAGGCCGACCACGACCGGCAGCCCGGCCTTCCTGGCGGCGAGCGCCGTGTCGACGTACTGGTCGAGATCCGCGGCGAGCTCGGCGTCCCAGCTCGCCTGCGTCTCGGCTCGGCGAGCCGGGCTCGGGTCCTGACTCCACCAGCCGCGTACCAGCGCGTCGACCTGGCCGAACCGCGAGGCGTGCTCGGTAACCGCGATTTCGGTGACGCCCAGGTTCGCCGCCTGCTCGCAGTAGGCCGCCAGCTGCTCGACGGTCGCCTGCAGCGGCAGGTGCGGCGCGTGACGCCACAGATGGACGTGGTAATCGATCACGCCGACTCATGGTAACTGGCCCGCATGCCGCCTGATCGTGACCGCAGGTGAACATCCGTGATTAGCCGGCCGCGCGCGCGAGCGCGTTGAGCGCCGCGGGGAACACGTCCGCCGGCGGGGTCACGAGGCCGGCCCCGACCTGGCCGGTGCCCGCGACCTTCCCGGCCATGCCGGTGTTGATCTGCGGCAAGATCCCCGTGCGCGCCACCAGAATCACGTCGATGCCGGCCGGAGTGCCGCGGAAGTCGAGCACGGGCACCTGGAACAGGGGATGCTCAGCCAGCGTGATTTCATACATCCGCCTGGTCGCGGCCAGCGCGTCGGCGACCGAGCCGCCGACGAGCCGCACGATGGCCGGAGCCGCCGCCATCGCGAACCCGCCCAGCCCCGCCGTCTCCGTGATCGCCGAGTCTCCGATGTCCGGGTTGGCGTCCGCCGGACCGTAGTCACCGAGGAACAGGCCCCGCGGCGTCAGGGCCGGCGCGGTGAACCACTGGTCGCCGGTGCCAGCGACCTGGACGCCGAAGTCCGTGCCGTTCCTGGCCATCGCCACCACCATGGTCGAGCCGGGCACGTCGCGGGCCGCGTCAAGCGCGAGCTTGCAGGCCGGCATCGCGAGGTTGAGGAAGAAGTGATCATTGCCCCCGATGAAGGTGACCGCGGCCGACACATCCGATGCGGGGAACGAAGCCTTGACCAGCGACGGCAGTACGTCGCGCAGCAGCATCAGCGTGCCGGTCCGATTGCGGTTGTGGGCTTCGTCGCCCATCTGGACCATCTGGGCCAGGATCGCGGTGACATCGACCGGCCCGCCCGCGCGGACCGCCGACTGGAGCAGCGGCCCGAGCACGGACGCCATCCAGCGCAGCCGCTCGATCACCTCCGGCGAGTACGCGCCGTACCGCAGGACCTTGCCCAGGCCCTCGTTCAGCGAGCAGTACGCCCGGCGGCCGGAGGCCGGGTCCTCCAGCACGAACAGCCACATCGACGGTGAGATCACGCCCGCCATCGGACCGACGGCGTGATGCGCGTGGCAGGGATCAAGCGCGAAGCCGCCGCGCTCCGCCATCGCCGCGGCTTCCTGCGGATCGGAGGCGAGTCCCTCGAAGACGGCCGCGCCCATCAGCGCTCCCCGCAGCGGGCCGCAGGTCCGTTCCCAGGCGATCGGCGGGCCCGCGTGCAGGAACTCGCCGGGCCGCAGGCCCAGCGCGTCCCGCGCGGGAAGAAGGTCGACAAGCTGGGCCCGCGCGGCCAGCATGCGCTGGACCGCCAGCGTGTTGGCGTCGGCCCGGCGCCGGTCGCCCAGCACGGTGACGAGGTCGTCCTCGGTGCCTGGCATCGGCGGCTTCCAGTCGACCCTGGTGACGCGGGCCGCCTGCCGCTCCGCCGCGTCGGCGAGCAGCTCGAG
Organism: Streptosporangiaceae bacterium; assembly: GCA_030040195.1. GTDB lineage: Bacteria > Actinomycetota > Actinomycetes > Streptosporangiales > Streptosporangiaceae > JAJYUU01. Next base: position 5,666 of record JASHUE010000545.1, read on the forward strand.
CCCGGTGCTGATCACGTGCGGTTGGCGCCGCAACAGGTCGGTCATGGCGCCCCGGTGATCTTGTCGCACGCGAAGCGGGTGGCCTGCGCGTTGGAGGCGAACACGTGTGCACCAGCAGCCTGCAGGGCCCTGGCCTGACCGGAAAGGTTCTGCGGGTCGGACGCCGTGCCGA
>JASHUE010000546.1:0-5870 GCA_030040195.1 Streptosporangiaceae bacterium
CAGCCGGATGCCGGTGACATCGCCGATGGCCCACAGCCGGTCCCCCGCCCTGAGCTGCCGGTCGACCGGGATTCCGTGCTTGTCGGCATGGACGCCGACGGTTTCCAGGCCGATTCCGTCCACTCGTGGACGCCGGCCGGTCGCCACGAGCAGGCGGTCGCCGCGCAGCTCCCGGCCGTTGTTGAGGGTCAGGACGAACTCCTCCCCATCCCGCCGGGCTGCGGTAGCTTCGGCGCCCAGCTCAAGGTCGATGCCGTCGGCACGCAGGACCTCACCGAGTGCCAGCCCAAGCGGCACGGGCTCGCGCGCGAGCACGTGAGCGTCAGCCTCAGCCAGGGCGACCTCGCCGCCGAGGCGCCTGACCGCCTGGGCCATCTCGGCGCCGACCGGCCCGCCGCCAAGGATGACCAAGCGGCGGGGGACGGCCTTCATCCCCGTCACCTCGCGGTTGGTCCACACCCCGTCGAGTCCGCGCAGGCCCGATACGGGCGGGATGACCGCGTCCGAGCCAGTCGCCAGCACCACGTTCTCGGCAGTATGGCGCACCCCGTTGACCTCGACCACGCCGGTCCCGGCCAGCTTGCCGGTGCCGCGCAGCAGGTCAATGTGCTTGTCCGCGAGCCAGCGTTCCTGTCCGGCGTCGGAGTAGTCCGACACCATGAAGTCTCGCCACGCCAGCGCCTGCGCCACGTCGACCTGCGCCGTGGCGGCGGCCTCGCGCGCGTCATGCACGGCCTCGCCTGGGCGTAGCAGCGTCTTGGACGGGATGCATGCGTAATACGAGCACGAGCCCCCGACCAGTTCACGCTCCACCAGCGCGACGCGCAGCCCGCCGTCCGCCAGTTCCCCGGCGCAATGCTCGCCCGGAGAACCACCGCCCACGACGATCACGTCGTAATCAGTGCCCGACATCCGCAGCCCCCTGTCGCCAAATGAGCGGCCTGTCCTCGGCCCGTTACGTCACTTTCCCACGCCTGATCTCATTCCCGGCACCAGTCGGGAGATAACCGGCATTCATTCGGCTGTCCCGGCAGTTGCGTCCGGGCCATCGGCACTGGCCGGCGCCTCGATGTCGTCGTAAATGCGGACTGCAGCCAGTAGTCCGCCGTGACCCCGTTCATAGACGGCGAGTCCGGTCTGGGGCGGCGGGTCATACCGGCCCCAGCGCACGCAGTTGTACTCCGCGCACAGCTCACTCCGTCGTCGGTGCCGCGATGGCTGGCATGGGGTCCGATCGGCTCGCGCACGTAGCCATCAGGCCGGAACGTGCTCAGTACCGCTTCGGTGTCGCCCGCCTCCAGCGCGGTGAGGTGCCGGCCGATGACGTCGCCGGGCTCGACGCTCGCCGGCTTCAGTATCGGCGGCCTGAGGCGGCGTCGTCAGCTCCATCCGCGCGTGGTGCTCGGCCAGCCAGGACTGACTTCCGCCCACGAAGTGCCGCAGCTGCCTGCGCCCGCGAACCTCACCGGCGCGCGCATCATGGACGACCACGTGACCCGGCCAGGCGGTCTCCAGGACACGAGTGTCGCCCGCGTTCAGCGCGGTGACGTACTGCCCGACCGGATCGGCTTGACCCGCGGCGCGAGCCTGCCTGCGCGCCAGTTCCACGGCAGTAACGAATTCCGGAAACCACGGCATTTCCACCCCTTGGCCGTTAGCGGCCGATGGCCGTCTCCGCGGACGAACGGACTCGGTACGGCGGCAAATGCCGTCATTCCCAGCATCACCGCGGCGAAAGCTGCACTGCGGGCACAGAAGAAGACGGCGTCAGCGCTGGACGTCTTTCAGAGGCGGAGAGGTTCATTAGCCCTAGGCGGATATGACGGTTTTCTCCGTAGAGCAGCCGGGCGTGTCCCGGGGTATGACACAGCGGGAAGCTCGCGACGTCATCCATATCAGCCCAGGGAGGCCGCGGTGAGTACGAGCGAAGGCCGCAGCGGGAACGCAGGCAGGAGCGCAGAGATCGTGGACATGCCGCTCGAAGTGCTCGTTGTCCCGGTCTCGGACGTCGACCGGGCCAAGGAGTTCTACTCCAGGCTCGGCTGGCGGCTTGATGCCGACCGGTCCGCCGATGGGTTCCGGCTGGTCCAGTTCACCCCGCCCGGCTCGGGCTGCTCGGTCCAGTTCGGCGCGAATGTCACCAGTGCTTCGCCTGGGTCAGCCCAGGGGCTGATGCTGACCGTTTCTGACATTCAGGCCGCGCGCGAGGCGCTGGTCAGCCGCGGTGCCGAGGTGAGCGAGGTGTTCCACTGCGCGATCGGGACCGCATGCCGGTTCCGCGACGGTGACGGCGTGTTCGAGCGCGCCAGCGGACCCGCGCCCGATCACGCCAGCTATGGCTCGTTCGCCGCCCTCAGCGACCCGGACGGCAATGGCTGGCTGCTTCAGGAGGTCACCGCACGCCTGCCAGGCCGGGTTGATCCCGGTCTGGTCGCCTTCAGCTCCGCTGACGACCTGGCCGGCGCGATGACCCGAGCCGCCACCGCGCACGGCGAGCACGAGAAGCGGATCGGTCATGCCGACGCGGACTGGCCCGACTGGTACGCCAAGTACATGGTGGCCGAGCAGACCGGCGCGGAGCTGCCGCTATGACCGCCGCGGCCACTGCTGCAAGCCCCCGGCACGAGCCCGAACTGGCCGGGCAGACGGTCGTGGTGATCGGTGGCAGCGCAGGCATCGGCCTCGAGACAGCCAGGCGCGCTCGGGCTGAGGGGGCCGAGGTCATCCTGACCGGCCGCAATTCCGACCGGCTCAGCCAGGCAGCCCACGAGGTCGGGGCGCAGCGGACGGCGGCCTTCGACGCCACTGACACGCCCTCCCTGCAGGCGTTCTTCCGGGATCTGCCCACGCCGATCGACCACGTGATGGTCACGGCCGGCGGCCCGAGCTACGCTCCCCTGCTGGAGATGGACGCGGCCCAGGTCGAAGACGCGCTCGGCGATCATGTCGCGCTGGCGCTCGAGGTCGCGCGCAGCGCCGCCGGCAAGATGCGGGCCGGCGGCACGCTGCTGTTCATGGGCGGCACCGGCGGCCGGCGTATCAGTCGCGGGCTGGGGATTGTCCCGGCCGCCACAGCCGCGCTGCCTCCGTTCGCGGCGACCCTCGCGCTCGAACTCGCGCCCGTGCGCGTCAATCTCATCGCAGCCGGCTTCGTCGACACCCCGTTGTCGGCGTCACTGCTCGGAGACCAGCTCGAGAAGCGCCGGAAGGAGCTGCGCGAGACGCTCCCGATCGGCCGCGTCGTTACGCCCGCCGACGTCGCCGCGTTGGCTGTTCACATCATGACCAACACGGCCCTGACCGGGGCGACCTATGACATCGACGGCGGCCAGCAGTTCGTCTGATCGGCAGGCCGGCGAGCCGTCACAGTGCACCTTTCCTGGCGTCCCCGGCCGGGTGCGGCACGAGGACCTGCACGTCAAGACCGCGGCTCAGCTTGCCGTCCAGGGCCGAGCGCAGGTCGGCGAGGGCGGCGCCCTTGAGGTGCTCCGATCGTGCTTGCGGCGAGTCATACTTCTCGATCATGACCAGCCGGTCCTGTCCCTCGTGCAGGGCGGCCGCACGTTCCGGGCCCCTGTGCCGGACGAAGGCTTCCGCCCGCTACTTGACTTGGCCGCCCTCGATTGTCTCGAGCAGTTCGATCTGCTCGTCTGTATACGTTGGCTCCTGCGGCCACCCCGCCGGGGAATCCTCCCAGTCCTCCTGGCGGCCGTAGACGCACAGATCCAGGATGTTGTGGGTGAACAGAAGCCGGTCTACCCCGCGGGCCGTCGTGGAGTACGTCCGATAGACATCCGAGCCGTCGCGCAGGAACACGCTCAGCACGAAACCGCCACCGCGGGAGCCGCAATCAGCGGCGAACGATGTGCCGTGTGACGAGACGAACGGTACCGTCCAGCCCATCTTGGCCTTGTAGGCCTCAATCTGCGCCAGCGGCATGTCCGACACGGTCACCCACGCGACCCCGGCGCGGGCCAGGCCGGCCAGGACGCGAACGGGAATGTTGTTGACGAACCCCGTGCAGCCGGGGCAGAACCGGTCAGGCCCGAGATCCATGAACTGATAGACGACCAGCTGGTCACGGCCGTCGAACAAATCAGCCAGCGTCTTCCGGCCGGCCGTTGTGTCGAACGAGTACTCGTCCGCGAACCGCACCATCGGGAGCCGGCGCCGGCGAGCCGCCAGCGCGTCCAGCGTCCTGGTCGCCTGCTTCTCCGCCGCGAGCAGTTCACCCCTGGCCTGCTCCCACTCCTCGGCTGACACGATCTCCGGTTTCGCCATGGTCTGCGTCCTCTCATCCAGCTCGGATCTTGCGTCCTTCTGGCCCGCACCGCTGAGACGGCAAAAGTATGCCGAACTAATCGGCAACACCCGGCCTGATTTGCCACTCGGTCGGATTGTGGCTCCGGCCGGTGATCAGCTCCCGGTGAAGTTCGGGGTGCGCTTGGCCGCGAAGGCCGCGACGCCCTCGACGAAGTCGTCGGAGCCCGCCATCTCCCGCTGGATCTGGGCTTCGAGCTCGAGTTGGTCGTCGATCCGGCGGTAGAGCCAGGCGTTCAGCTGTCGCTTGGTCCCGGCGTAGGACCGGGTCGGGCCGTTGGCCAGCCGCCACGTCAGCTCCTCGGCCTGGCCGGCGAGGTCCTCGTCCGGGACGACCCGGTTGATCAGGCCCCACTCGAGCGCCTTGCCGCTGGGCAGCCGCTCGCCGAGCATCGCCAGTTCGGTCGCACGCGCGAACCCGATCCGCGTCGGCACCAGCACGGACGAGCCCCCATCGGGAACCAGGCCGACGTTGACGAACGCGAGCAGGAAGTAGGAGGACTCGGCCGCGATTATGAGGTCACAGCACAGCGCCAGTGACAGTCCAATCCCGGCCGCGGCACCGTGTACCGCGGCGACGACGGGCTTGGGCATGCGCCGGATGCCGGTGATGATCGGGTGGTACCGAGTGGTGAGCGTCTTATAGACGTCCTGGCGCCCGTCCTCGGTCTGCTCGAATCCCCCGTCCCGCAGGTCGGCGCCGCTGGAGAAGGCCCGGCCGGATCCGGTCACGAGAACAGCCCGCACCGACGTGTCGGCCTCCAGCTCCACTACCGCGTTGCGCAGCTTGTCCCCGAGCTCGGCGTTCCACGCGTTCATCCGCTCCGGCCGGTTCAGCTCGATCTTGACCGCGGCGCCTCGCCGGTAGAGCCGGATGACGCCGAGGTCACGGTCGAGCTCGAACGTCGTGCTTGTGGTCATGCGAGCAGAGTAACACTCTGGAGTGTTACTCTGCTACGGTGACTGCACCCGCCGGCGCGGCCCCGGCGCGAACTCGCGAGCGCATCCTCGACGCGGCGCTGCACTGCTTCCTCGACCGCGGTTACGAGCAGACCACGATCGCGCAGATCAGGATGCGCAGCGGTGTCTCCAACGGCGCGCTCTTCCATCACTTCCCGACCAAGGAGGCGATCGCCGACGCGCTGTACGTGGAGGGCATCGCCTCGTTCCAGGAGGGCGTGCGGGAGATCGTCCGTCAGCCGCCGCCTCGGTCGCTGCTGGCGGCGGTCCGGGCAGTCATCGGTCATCAGCTCGCCTGGACCGAGCAGCACGCCGACCTCGCCCGCTTCATCTACCAGCGCGGCCATCTCGACTTCGACTCCCTCGGCGGCGCCGCGGTCGGCGCACTGAACCGGAGCCTGGCGGCCGAGGTCCGGCAGTGGATAGCGCCACTGGCCGAGCGCGGCCTCGTCCGCCCGGCCCCGATGCTGGTCGTGGCGGCGGTCGTCAACGGCCCGGCCCACGCCGTCGCGCAGCGCTGGCTCGCCGGGCAGGTGCACGAGCCGCTGTCGAGCTACGCCGACGTGCTGGCCAGGGCGGCCTACCGGGCG
>JASHUE010000547.1:0-2749 GCA_030040195.1 Streptosporangiaceae bacterium
GCCGGCTGTACTACGAGATGAGCATGGACTGGGTGTTCTGGTACATCGGCGTCCCGGCCGTGATCTTCGGCGCGATCGGAGCCGCGATCCTCGTACGCCGGGCTCTTCGCGGCGGCATCCCGGTCTGGACGCTTCCGCTGCTGGTGTTCTTCTGGGCGATCGTCACCACGCTCTACCGGCCTGCGATCACGCCCGACCAGCCGTGGGCGAGCCGGCGGCTCGTCCCGGCCGTCCTGCCCGGCTTCATCTTGCTGGCGGTCTGGGCGGTGAGCTGGCTGAGCGGCTGGCTCCGCGGGCGGCAGATCCCGCGGATAGCGCGCGGTGCCGTCGTGGCCTGCTGCGCGGCGGCGCTCGTGCTGCCGGCGACGATCACGACGTTCGGCCTGCACGTCGAGCGGGGCGGCCCGGTCGGGGCCAGGCTGACCGCTGACGGCCTGGCCATGAAGCGCACCTATCAGGGAGAGATCCTGACGGTCGACCGGCTGTGCGCGGCGCTGCCGGCGAAAGCCACGGTGATCTTCCTCATCAACGACGGCAGCAAGGCCCCGAACGAGCTGGTCGAAGTTGTCCGCGGCATGTGCAACCGGCCGGCGGCCATCTGGCTGTCCTCGGACCTGCGACCGATCCACGACCTGGTCAACGGCATCTACCGTGCCGGGCGTCAGCCGGTGCTATTGGCAGGCTACTCGAATATCATCAAACCCTTCGGCGGGCCCCTCAGGCACATAATCTGGCTGCGAACTCAGCAGGACGGCAGCGTTCTCACTTCGCCGCCGACGAGCACTGCGCCGCTTAACATGACCCTATGGATGTCAGAGCCGCCCCGCTGATGGACCGGTCGCAACCGGCGGCGGCACGCAGGCGCCGGCCGTACACTCAATCGTCATGAGCAGTCCGTCCGTGCAGAGGCCCTATGTCTCGATTGTGCTGCCCTGCTACAACGAGCAGGGGCACGTCGCGGACGAGGTCGAGCGCATCTGCACGGCCATGGATCTGAGCGATTACCCATACGAGTTGCTGGCCATCGACGATGCGTCCTCAGACCAGACGCTCGCTCGCCTGCAGGAAATAGCCCCGAAGTTCCCGGCGCTCCGCGTCATGCACTTCGACCGCAACGGTGGCACCGGCACGGTGCGCAGGATCGGGACGCAGCAGGCCAGGGGTGAGATCGTGGTCTGGACCGACGCGGACATGAGCTACCCGAACGAGCGCATCCCTGAGCTCGTGCAGATCCTGGAGAAGGACGAGACGCTCGACCAGGTCGTCGGGGCGCGGACGAGCGAGCAGGGCACCCACAAGGTCTTCCGCGTGCCCGCCAAGTGGTTCATCCGCAAACTCGCGGAGACCCTTACCAACTATACGATCCCCGACCTGAACTCGGGTCTGCGCGCGTTCCGCCGGCAGGTCGCGCTGCCCTACATGCGACTGCTGCCGCCAGGGTTCTCGTGCGTCACCACGATCACCCTGGCCTTCCTGTGTAACCAGCACGACGTCCGCTACATCCCGATCGAGTATGCCAAGCGGTCGGGCCAGTCGAAGTTCCACTTCTTCAAGGACGCCTACCGCTACATCCTGCAGGTGCTGCGGATGGTGATGTACTTCAACCCGCTCAAGGTGCTGATGCCGGTAGCACTGTTCCTGATCGGGCTCGGCCTCGCCAAGGGCATCTACGACATGGTCGTACACCCGTTCCTGTTCGCGGTGGACACCGTGATCATCCTGCTGAGCGGGCTGATCATCGCGTCGATGGCGCTGCTGGCCGACCTGATCGTCAGATCCCGCGCCGACAACTAGCTGCCGGCCCCGGGCTGACGCGTCAACCGGGCCCGTACCACCAGGCCGGTTCCGGCTCCGGGAACTGCCCGCTGCATGAGCCGGAACGGGATCGTTGCCCATCTGATGACCACGCCCAGGCCGCCTCCCGAGGGCTGCAGCTGCCGGCCTGATCCCGACGTCCGCTCCTCCTGCGACTGGCCGGCCGCGGCCGCAAGCCTGCGCCGGCCGACCGCGTTACGGACCGGCTCCAGCACGTAGCCGAGCGGAAACCCGTAAAGCCGGACGCTGACATCGGTGAAGCCGGCGTTGTTGAGGAGCCTGGTGATCGCGCGCTTGTCGTATCTCCGGAAGTGACCGACGAGCTCATCCCACGGCCCGAACCTGCGCTGGTGCGCGGGGACCGACAGCAGCAGCCAGCCGCCTGGCCGCAGCAGCCGGGCCCATTCGGCCAGCGCGCCGGCGTCATCCTCGAGGTGCTCGAGAACCTCGAACGCACAGACGAGGTCGAACTGCTGGCCAGCAAGGGACGCGGAGGAGACGTTGCGTACCTCACCCCGGCCAAGGGCGTCGACGCGGGCCCTGGCGACAGCCCACGACTCCCGGTCCGGCTCGATGCCCAGATACGAGTAGCGCTCGGCCAGCCGCGCGCCGAAGGCACCGCGACCGCAGCCGATTTCGGCCACGTTCGTGACGCCGTCGGGAAGCATGCGGGTGACGGCGTCATATCGAAGCCAGGCGTTCGGCGCCAGCGGCGCGATCTTGTGGATGGCCCGGGCCCCCTCGGGCTGCCGGTTCCAGCCAGGGTCCGGGTCCTTCACGTCGCCTCGCCTAGCTCCTCGTCGATCGGGGTTGACCCTGTCATCCGCACCATACTAGGAGCAAACGCCGCCGATCTTTGGCTCAGGTCCGCCAGCCAGCTGGCACCACCGCTGAGCGGAGCCGGTCAAGCAGCGGGGTCACTACCCAGGCCGGC
>JASHUE010000548.1:0-3070 GCA_030040195.1 Streptosporangiaceae bacterium
GACCCGGACAAGGTCAACGTGAACGGCGGCGCGATCGCGCTCGGCCATCCGGTCGGCAGCACTGGCTCGCGGCTGCTGACCACCGCCCTGCACGAGCTTGAGCGCCGGGACGCCAGCACCGCCCTCATCTCGATGTGCGCCGGCGGCGCGATGGCGACGGCCACGATCATCGAGCGGATCTAGTCGCAACGCCGGGAGCATCACGCGTGCTGGCTGCTCACTGAGACCACCTCGCCGGTGAGATACGAGGCGTAGTCGCTGGCCAGGAACACCATGACGTTGGCGACTTCCCACGGCTCGGCGCCCCGGCCGAAGGCCTCACGGCGCGCGAGTTCGTCCAGCACGTCCTGGCTCATCACCTTGGCCAGGAACGGATGGGTCGCCAGGCTGGGCGCGACCGCGTTGACACGGATGCCGTACGGTGCGACGTCCAGTGCGGCGCATCGGGTCAGCGCCATGACTCCGGCCTTGGCCGCCGCGTAGTGGGCCTGGCCTTCCTGCGCCCGCCAGCCGAGCACGGAGGCGTTGTTGACCACCGCGCCGCCGTGCCCCTGGGCGACCATGTGCAGCAGCGCCGCCCGGGTGCCGCGGAACGTTCCGTTCAGAGTGACGTCGAGCACCCGCGTCCATTCCGCGTCGGTCATCTCCAGCACGGACCTCGTCCCGCCGAGCCCGGCATTGTTGATCATTACGTCGATCCGGCCGAAGTGGTCGGCCGCACCTGTGATCAGCGCCTGGACTGAGTAGTCATCGGTGACATCGCAGGGTGTCGACCAGACCGAGTCGCCGTAGACCTCGGCCAGCTCCGACGCGAACGCGGCCAGCCGTTCCTCATGCTGGTCGCTGATCGCGACCTTCGCTCCCTCCTCGAGGCAGCGGCGGGCGGCCGCGGATCCGATGCCGGCGCCCGCCGCTGCCGTGATGACGACCACCTTGCCGTCGAGGAGCTGGTGGCTGGCGGGCCGTTCGGGCGCGGGTACCGGCTGGCCCGGTGCCGCCGGTTCGCCTGCTGGCGTCATGGATGCAACCTCCTTCTCGGCGCGGCAAGCCTCGGCGCGGCAAGCACCGTCAGCCCTGGCGCCGCCGCCACTGGTCAGCCTCGGGGCTGGCGAGGAAGGCCAAGGGCCCGCTCGGCGATGATGCCACGCTGGATCTCGGCCGACCCGCCGTAAATCGTGTCGGCCCGGCTGAACAAGAACAACCGCTGCCAGTCGTTCAGGTCGTAGGGCGGACCCTGGACGACCAGCGACGCGGGCCCGAGCACCTGCATCGCCAGCTCGCCGAGATCGCGATGCCACCGGGACCAGATCAGCTTGACCACCGACGCCTCGGCGGCTGCGGTGCCAACGTCCGCCGCGTCTCCGTCGAGCATCGTGAGCATCTGTTCGCGCATCACCCGCAGCTCGATCCACGCCCTGGCCAGCTTGTCGCGCAGCAGCGGGTCACGAGCGGCGCCATTGCGGCGGGCCGCGTCGATCAGCGCGTCCAGTTCTCGCTGGTACCCGACCTGCTGGCCGAGCGTCGAGACGCCGCGCTCGATCGCCAGCGTGGCCATCGCCACCCGCCAGCCGTCGCCGGGCTGGCCGACCACCATGTCGCGCGCGGTCCTGGCGCCGTCGAAGAACACCTCGTTGAATTCGGAGGTGCCGGTGAGCTGGCGGATCGGCCTGACCGTGATGGCAGGCTGTTTCATCGGAACGAGGAGGTACGACAGGCCGGTCGAGCGCCGCGAGCCGGCCTCGGTCCTGGCGAGCAGGAAGCACCAGTCGGCGACATGGGCCAGAGAGGTCCACACCTTCTGGCCGGTGATGACCCACTCGTCGCCGTCAAGCCGGGCCGAAGTGCTCAGCGAGGCGAGATCCGAGCCTGCGCCAGGCTCTGAATAGCCCTGGCACCACAGCTCGCGAACGGCCGCGATCGGCGGCAGGAACCGCTGCTTCTGCTCGGCCGTGCCGAAGGCCAGCACCGTTGGCCCGAGCAGTTCCTCGCCCATGTGACCGACGCGCGCGGGCGCACCGCTACGCGCGTACTCCTCGTGAAAAATCACCTGCCGGGCCAGCGTGGCCTCGTGACCGCCGTACTGACGGGGCCAGCCGAGGCAGGTCCAGCCGCTAGCGGCGAGGTGCCGGTTCCACGCCAGCCGCTGCTCGAAGTGCTCGTGCTCGCGGCCCGGCCCGCCGAGGCCGCGCAGTGCGGCGAAGCGCCCGGTCAGGTTCTGCTCGAGCCACCGCCGCACCCGCTGGCGGAACTCGGCGTCCTGATCGGCTGGCTGCACGGAACCTCCCGGCCGGTTACTGTCGCTCGTCGAGCACCTTGTGGTCTTCGACTGTTGTCTCCCGGTCAGATTGCCCGCGGACGGCGCGGCAGCACAACTGCGCCGACGCAGAAGCCGACGACCACCTGCGCATACCGTTGAAAGATCTTGACCGCAAGTCTTGACAATAACTTAATAGCAGGAAATTGTGACTCAATTAGTAAAATGGCTCGGGGGTATCGATGCGCCACCGTTGGGTCTTGGCTACGGCCGCCTTTTGCGGTCTTGCCGCCACCTCCGGCCTCCCCGCCTCTGTTGCGGCGGCATCGGCGACGCCATCCTGGCAGATCTCCGCTGTGATCCCCGGACCGGCAGGCCTGGCCAATCTCGTCGCCGTGACTGCACTCGGAGCGGATGCGTGGGCTGCGGGCGAGGGCGGACCTGCGCTCTACGGGCCCCAGATCGAGAACTGGAACGGCAGCACCTGGGAGAACCTGACACCGGCGGGTTTGACGACGGGCCAGATAGAAGCGCTCGGAATGTCGTCACCGAACAACGTGTGGGCGGCCGCTTACAGCAACACGGACAGCTACGCATTGCGCTGGAACGGGCATGAGTGGACGGAGTACCAGTTCCACGAGATGGTCTCGCCGACGGGCCTGGTCGTACTGTCGACCCGCGACGTCTGGGTATTCGGGGTAGCGGGTGAATACCAGCCGTTCATCCGGCGCTTCGACGGGCACCGCTGGCACACCGTCGCAAGCCCCGTGGCGCCGCTCGGCGCAAGCGCAGTGACGGCGCGCGACATATGGATCG
>JASHUE010000059.1:0-3643 GCA_030040195.1 Streptosporangiaceae bacterium
GACGGCACCGAGAACCCGACGGGCCCGGATGCGAGCCGTGCCGCGATCATCGGACCGGAGGAGCCCGCCTACCTCGGAGGCAGCTACGTGATCGTGCAGAAGTACGTGCACGACCTGGACGGCTGGAACGCGCTGCCGGTCGAGGAACAGGAAAAGGTCATCGGCCGGACGAAGCTGTCCGACATCGAACTGGACGATGCGGTGAAGCCCACGTCCGCCCACAACGCCCTGACAACGATCGTCGTCGACGGCGAGGAAGTCGACATAGTCCGGGACAACATGCCGTTCGGGCACGTCGGGACCGGCGAGTACGGCACGTACTTCATCGGCTACGCGCGCTCGCCGGCCACCACCGAGCAGATGCTGCAGAACATGTTCATCGGTTCGCCGCCGGGTAACTACGACAGGATCCTGGATTTCAGTACGGCCGTCACCGGCTCGTTGTTCTTCGTGCCGTCCCAGACGATGCTCGACAGCTTCAACGACCTCGAGGGCGCGCCTGAACCATCGGCACCAATTGCCCCACCAGTACCACTTAACGTACCGGCACCGTCCGCTGGTGACGGCTCACTGAACATCGGCAGCCTTCGAGGAGACGCATGACGACCAACAACCTGCACCGCGAGCTCGCGCCCGTTTCCGACGAGGCCTGGCGCCAGATCGAGGCGGAGACGGCCCGGACGCTCAAGCGCTACCTCGCCGGTCGCAGGATCGTGGACGTGCACGGACCCGATGGTCAGGCACTCTCCGCGGTCGGCACCGGGCACCTGCGTGAGATCGAGTCCCCGGGTGAGGGCGTGCGCGCTCGTCAGCGGGAGGTGCTGCCGCTGGTCGAACTGCGGGTGCCGTTCACGCTGAGCAGGGAACAGATCGATGACGTGCTGCGGGGAGCTCAGGACTCCGACTGGCAGCCGGCCAGGGACGCGGCCAGGCAGATCGCGCTCGCCGAGGACCACGCCATCTTCGGTGGCTATGCCCAGGCTGGCATCGGCGGCATAGCTCCGGGCGCCAGCAACCCCCCGCTGATCCTGCCGGCCGAGGTGGCGGACTACCCGATGGCGTTCGCGCAGGCAGCCGGCCAGCTACGCGCCGCAGGGGTGGACGGCCCGTACGCCGCCGTGCTCTCGGCCGAGGCCTACACCGCGGTCAGCGAGGCCAGCGATCATGGCTACCCAGTCATCCGCCACCTGCGCAACGTTCTCGACGGGGAGCTGATCTGGGCTCCCTCGATTTCTGGCGCGATCGTGCTGACCGCCCGCGGCGGGGACTTCAGCCTGTACCTGGGCCAGGACATGTCGATCGGCTACCAGTCGCACACCGATACCGATGTTGTCCTGTACCTGCAGGAGACCATGACATTCCAGCTGCTCACGGCCGAGGCGGCCGTCGCGATGCTGACTGCTTCCCAGAAGACCAGAACGTCGTAGCCGGGAGCGGCCACCTGCCACGGGCCGCTTCGGCGCGAACGGCGAGAGGCGGCCGTTTACCGAGAATTCGTCCGCATCCGTCAACGCTTTAGGATCCGGACTGGCGTCGTCTCTTTCCTCGCAATGTCTCCGATCGATCATTTGTGCTGATCCAATCCGGCAAAATCGGAGGGGACATGTTGCGACTTCACGTGATCGGCAGCGCGTTGCTCGCCGTCGTGGCCAGCGGGGCAGGCCAAGCGACGGCGAGCGCAGCGGCCGGCCCGCCACCCGGTCTCGCCGAGCGCGCAATGCAGAAACCCGTGCATCATGCCGAGCACGCGGCGGTACTGTGCGGGTCGCGCGAGTGGGAGTGGCTGCCGTCCGGCCTGGTCGCTTACAACGACGTCTTCGCTGGTCGCTACTCCGAGTGCATCAGCCTGCGGCGGTCCGGCTTCAAGATCGTCCGAGCGCGGACAGGCTGGGAGTGGGGAGCATTTCCCGACGTGTTCATTGGCTGCGAGTACAACGTCTGCTCCCGGTCGCCGTTGCCGCAGCGCCCGATCGGGGACTTCACCGACCTGACGATGACGCTCTACACGCGGTTTGATGCCATCGTCGGCGACGATGCGACCGACTGGTGGTTCGACCGGGCGCGGCCGGGCCGGTCACTCAGTCATCCCAACGGCGCCGAGATCATGGTCTGGCTGGCGTGGCGGGCGGTCCCCATGCGGCACGGTTACGTGGTCAGGCTCGACGGCTGGTCCTGGTACGTCGAGCACTGGCGGCCCCGCGCCGACCACACCTCCTGGCAGTACATTCAGCTCCGCTGGCTCGGCTCTCACCCCCACCCGTCGATCCGGCTGAACATGCTGCCCATCCTCCGCTACCTGGAGCAACGCCGCTGGCTACGACCAAGCTGGTACCCATCCTCGCTGGACGCTGGATTCGAGGTCGTTCATGGCGGCGTCGGCGACCGCATCATCAAGTACGCGGTCAGCATCCGGATCGGGCGATGACGAAGCCCCGAGACGGGGTGGGCGGTGGCGGTATAGCTGCGGGTGAGGGTGGCTAGCGGAGCCGGTCGGGCCCGATCAGTTCGGGCTGTATGGCGAGTACCGCAGGTCAGGAGCCGGCGTCGCGGTCAGCGACCGCAGCATCTGGCTTTCCCTGGCCAGCAAGGCGCGCTCGGCCGCAAGCCGCCGCGCCGCGTCGGGCTCTTCGAGCAGCCCCTGCTTGACCGGCAGGTCGACCACGACGGCCGCGGCCACCAGATAGGACATCAGCACGGGCTCATCCGGCAATTCGGGCACGGTGACGCGGGCTCCCCCTCGTTCCGCTAGAAGATCAAGATACGAGCGGAACGCGTCCTGCACCGCGGATACCGCGACCGCGGCGGCGGCCTCATCCCCCGCCTCATCGGGCAGCAGTCCTACGTCCCCGCGGAGATAGGGGGCCGGGTCATCGAGTCCGAAGAGGCGGAACCGATGCGTCCCGACGGTGACGAGGTCGTAACGGCCGTCCGGGTACCGCTCAACCTGGCGCAGCGTGGCCGTGCAGCCGGTCTGGTATAGCGCAGAAACGCCGCCGATGCCCGTCTCACGGCCGTGCCGGATCGCGATCACTCCGAACTCCCTCGGTTCGGGGCCGGCCAGCAGGTCAGCGACGAGTTGCCGGTAGCGCTCCTCGAAGATGTGCAGTGGCATGACGAGACCGGGATAGAGCACCGTGCCCAGCGGGAACAGCGGCAACTTGGTGCTCATAGAACCGACATTACGCGCCGTTCGCCCCCCGTGCTCAGCCTGCGCCGCCCGTTGCGGCGCAATCGGCTGGACAGCACCGGCTAAACTTGATCTCACAGGCGATGATCCGGCCATCACCGGGGAGCCTCCGGAAGAAGGGGCTGCTCAGCCACCTGGTGGCGGGCGGCCTTAGTAGAACCGGGCGGGTCCGGCCCGTCACAGCCGGCCAGACGAGCGGTCGCTGACTCGGTCTTCGGATCTGGGCCCGCGGCAAGCGAGGTGGTACCGCGGTACGCCCGCGCGGGAGCGGGCGCGTCGTCCTCGCAGCAGCCAGCCATCAACCGACCTGCTCGCAAGGACACAGATGAGCGTCTATCCCCGCGCGGAGACCGCCAAGGCCGCCGGCCAGGCCGCGGGCGGCGTGCCAGCCCAGCCCAGCTTCCCGGAGCTGGAAGAGGGCGTGCTCGCCTACTGGGCGGCCAACGACACCTTCGG
>JASHUE010000549.1:0-2986 GCA_030040195.1 Streptosporangiaceae bacterium
GTCTCCGGGTTGGTCGGTTCCCAGGGCCGCAGCCACGATGCGTTACGCACGCGCGCATCACGCCAGGGTGCTGCGTCCTTGATCCTGATCGGGCGGAGGCTAACCGGAGCGTCCAGCAGGGAGGACTCCGTCAGCGTCACCCATCCGCGCGTACGTCCCACAAGACAATCATTACGTGCAGCCTGCCCGCTCCGCCATTGGGTCGCACCACGAAACGACCTGAGTACCGATTGTGTACCGGCCGAGGCCTCTGCCCTCTTGACTCCGGCTCTGTCCTGGTGCAAGCAGGGCTAATCCGGGGCACCGGAGCGAGGCCGCGGATGATCACCGCCGTGAACCTGATCGACGGCGTGTGCCAGCACCCCGGCCAGTACCTCCATGCCATCGCGGACACCGCCCGTGGAGCCGGGCAGGTTCACTATCAGGGTGGCCCCGGCAACGCCCGCGACGCCGCGGGACAGCATCGCGGCAGGTACCCCGCCGGCGATCCCGGCCGCCCTGATGGCCTCGGCGATGCCGGGAACCTCCCGGTCCAGGACCCGCCTGGTCATTTCCGGCGTCAGGTCTTGCGGGGTCAGACCCGTGCCGCCCGTGCTGACCACGATGTCGTATCCCGCCGCGGCAGCCTCTCTGAGTGCCCTCTCGACCGGTTCGCCGTCGGCCACGACCACAGGGCCATCGACCTCGCATCCGAGCGCGCGCAGCAGTTCGGCCAGAACTGGTCCCGACCGGTCCGGGTAGACGCCCGCCGCGGCCCGGTTCGAGACGGTAAGTGCCAGCGCCCTGGTCACGGCCGGTGCCAGGTTCCGGTCTTGCCGCCTAGCTTCTCCTCGACCTGGACGTCGGTGATCACGGCCGCCGGGTCGATCGCCTTGATCATGTCGATCAGAGCGAGCGCGCCGACGCAGACTGCGGTGAGGGCCTCCATCTCCACTCCCGTGCGGTCGGCTGTCCTGGTCGTGCAGCTGATCTGCACACCGTGATCGAGCACGTCCAGATCGACGCCGACCGAGTGCAGCCCGATCGGATGGCACAGCGGGACCAGGTCCGGTGTGCGCTTGGCGCCCTGAATAGCGGCGATCCTGGCGACCGCGAGCGCGTCCCCCTTCGGCACCGTGCCCTCGCGCAGCGCCGCCACGGCGGCGGCTGACAGCAGCACAGTTCCGGACGCCGTGGCCGCCCGCGCGGTTACCTCTTTGCCGGAGACATCGACCATCCGGGCGTGCCCGGCCGAATCCAGGTGCGGGAGTGGCTGCTGCGGCTCCTGGCTTGCGGTCACGGCAGTTCTATGACTTCCACGGTCGATCCCGCCTCCAGCGACGTGATCGGCTCCGGAACGATTACCAGGGCGTTCGCCCTGGCCAGCGAGGCGAGCTGGTGTGAGGCCTGGCCCGTCACCGGCGTGACCTGACCGGAGCCGACGTCCAGGATCCCGCGCAGGAAAGATCTCTTGTCAGCCGGGGACCGCACTGGCTGCGTGAGCGTGGCTGAGAGGGACACCCCTCGTTCCCCTGCGGTATGGCCTTGCAAGGCATCAAGCGCGGGCATGACGAACAGGAAGAACGACACATACGCACTTACCGGGTTCCCTGGCAGGGTGAAGATCGGCGTTCCGGCCGGGCCGACCACGCCGAAGCCCTGGGGCATGCCGGGCTGCATGGCGACCTTGTGGAAGGTGACCGTGCCGAGAGAGCCAAGCGCGGCTTTCACCACGTCGTGCTCGCCGCCCATGCTCACGCCGCCGGTGGTGACGAGCAGGTCGGTCCCAGGCAGCGCTTCCTCGACGGCCTTGAGCACGGCGTCGACGTTGTCCCGGACGACCGGATGCCGGCGGGCAGGGCAGCCGGCCTGGCGGGCCGCGGCCGCGAGCATCGTGGCGTTGGACTCCCAGATCTGGCCGCGTGCTAGCTCGGAGCCAGGGTCGATGAGCTCGTCGCCGGTCGAGATCACCGTCACCCGTGGCCGCGGCCGGGCCTGCACGGAGGCCCAGCCGGCTGCGGCCAGCAGGCCAAGGTGCACCGCACCCAGCCGCGTTCCCGAGGCGAGCAGCAGATCGCCGGGCTTCGCGTCGCCGCCCGTGAGGCGCACGGACGTGCCGGGCTCGACCGATTCGTAGATCGACACCCTTTCGGAGCCGCCGTCGGTGTTCTCGATCTGGATGACCGCGTCCGCCCCGTCTGGCATCGGCGCGCCGGTCATGATCCGCATGCAGGTGCCGGGCTCGATCGTATGCGCGGCCGTGTCGCCGGCCGGGATCTCCCCGGCCACCTCAAGGATCGCGGGCTTGCCGGCAGAGGCTTCAGCGACGTCGGCTGCGAGGACCGCGTAGCCGTCCATCGCCGAGTTGTCGAAGGCAGGGAGCGCCCACCGGGCCGTGACGTCACCATCGAGCACTGCGCCGAGACCGTCGGCCAGCGCCAGTTCGCTCGGTGGCAGCGGCTTGATCTCGGCAAGCACCTCGGAAAGGTAGCTCTCTATGGAGTCCATCACGAGTCCACCACGGCTCTTCCGACGCGTTCGGCTGTAGTCATCCGCAGACTACTGGCCCGTCGGCTAGCGCGACGGCGCGGGTGACAAGCTCTCCAGGTAGCTGCGCAGCCATGGCACGAACTCAGGCGCCACATCGGGCCTTTCACAGGCGAACTGGATGAGAGTCTGCAGATAGTCGAGCTTCTTGCCCGTGTCGTAGCGCCGGCCGCGGAACAGTACGCCGTACACGCCGCCGCCGTCCGCGGCGGTGCCGTTGGCGCCGTAAGCCCGGTCGGTCCTGGCCAGGGTGCGCAGGGCGTCGGTGAGCTGGATCTCGCCGCCGCGTCCTGGCGGGGTCTGCCGCAGAACATCGAAGATCGCCGGATCGCACACATAGCGGCCGACAACGATCCAGTTCGAGGGCGCCTCGTTCACCGCGGGCTTCTCGACGAGGTCAGTCACCGCCACAACATCGTCGGCGTCTGTGGGCTTAATCGTGGCTACCCCGTAGGCCGAC
>JASHUE010000550.1:0-3095 GCA_030040195.1 Streptosporangiaceae bacterium
CGCCGCACGATCGCGGCCGCCGACGGCGAGCGGCTGGCCGCCTGCGCGGGCCAGATGGCGACCAGGTTCGCCGACGGCGGCCGGCTCCTGGCCTTCGGCAACGGCGGCAGCGCAACCGACGCCCAGCAGTTGGCCACCATGTTCCTGGCACCGGGCGAGTCAGCCAGGCCGCTGCCTGCCCTATGCCTGGCAAGCGACGCAGCGGTGCTGACCGCGCTCAGCAATGACATCGGCGTCGACGTGGTTTTCGCCCGGCAGATCGCCGCGTTCGGCACCAGGCACGACATCGCCGTCGGGCTGTCCACCAGCGGCAACTCGGAGAACCTGCTGCGGGCCTTCGACGAGGCGGCCAGGCGGGGCATGCTCACGATCGGGATTGCCGGGTACTCCGGCGGCAAGATGGCGGAGCTGGACAGCATTGACTTCCTGTTTGTCGCCCCGTCGGCATCGGTGCACCGGATACAGGAAGCCCAGACCACGATCTACGACGTGCTGTGGGAGCTTTGCCAGCAGGCCCTGGCCATGCCGGAGCTGCCCCGCTCCCGTCCTGAAGATGCAGCGTCATGACCGGCCGGGTGCTGATCGCGGGTGTCGGCAACATCTTCCTCGGCGATGACGGCTTCGGCGTCGAGGTCGCGCGGCGACTCGCGGCCGCCGATCTGCCCGGCTGGGCGCACGTGGTCGACTACGGGATCCGCGGCATCCACCTGGCCTACGACCTCGCGAACGGGTACGAGTCCGCGATCCTGGTCGACGCGACTCCGCGCGGCGGCGAGCCTGGCGCGGTCTACGTGATCGAGCCGGACCTGACTTGCCCGGCCGCGGGCGCCGGCCAGGACGCCGGGCTGGCTGCGAACCCGATGCTCAACCCGCACGGGATGCAGCCCGATGTCGTGTTCAGCATGCTCGCCATGCTGGATGCTGGGACCAGGCAGGTGCTCGTCGTGGGCTGCGAACCGGTCAGCGTGGATTATGGCATTGGCCTGTCGCAGCCCGTGGCCGACGCCGTGGACGAGGCGGTCCGCGTCGTCCTCGACCTCATCTCCGCCGCCGCAGAGGCTGGCGAGGACCATCGCCTAGTCACGAAGGAGCGATCACATGTGCCTCGGCATACCGGGTGAGGTCATCGAGATCCTCCCTGACCAGCCCGATCTCGCCCGGGTGGACGTCAGCGGCGTCCGCCGGGTGATCAACATCGGGCTGCTGGAGGACGAGACGATCGCACCAGGCGACTGGGTGCTCATCCACGTCGGGTTTGCGCTCTCGAAAATCGACGAGGCCGAGGCCGCCGCGGCCCTGCAGTTCCTCGAGGGGATCGGCCAGGCCTACGAGGACGAGCTGGCGGCGCTCGCCGAGTCACGTATCGAATAGAAGGTGCCAGGGCCATGCGATTCGTCGATGAGTTCAGGGACGCCGACAAGGCGCACGCGCTCGCCGCGAGGATTGCCGGCCTGTGCCAGCCAGGCCGTCACTACAAGTTGATGGAGGTGTGCGGCGGGCATACCCACACCATCTACAAGCACGGGCTCGAGGACTACCTGCCCGAGCAGATCACCCTCGTGCACGGCCCCGGGTGCCCGGTGTGCGTCATCCCGATGGGCCGGGTCGACGACGCGATGGCGCTGGCCAGCGAGCCTGACGTGATCATGACGTCGTTCGGCGACATGATGCGGGTGCCCGGCAGCAACGGCTCGTTCTTCGACGCCAAGGCGCGCGGCACCGACATCCGCATGGTGTACTCGCCGCTCGACTCGCTGAAAATCGCCAGGCAGAACCCGGACAGACGCGTGATCTTCATGGCCATCGGGTTCGAGACCACCGCGCCCTCCACGGCGATGACGCTGCTGCGCGCGGCGGCCGAGGGCCTCGGGAACTTCTCGATCTTCTGCAACCACGTCACGATCATCCCGGCGATCAAGGCCATCCTTGACTCGCCCGACCTGCGGCTGGACGGGTTCATCGGCCCCGGGCACGTGTCTACCGTGATCGGTTGCCGGCCGTATGAGTTCATTGCCCGCGACTACGCCAAACCGGTAGTGGTCGCGGGGTTCGAGCCGCTCGACATCCTGCAGTCCATTTACATGCTGATGCTGCAGCTGTCGGAGGGACGCTCCGAGGTCGAGAACCAGTACGCCCGCGTCGTGCCCTGGGACGGCAACGTGGTTGCCCTGCGCGCGATCGGGCAGACCATGGAGCTCAGGCCTTACTTCGAATGGCGCGGGCTCGGCTTCATCTCGCATTCCGCGCTGAGGCTGCGCGGCGACTACGCCCAGTTCGACGCCGAGCAGCTGTACTCGGTGCCGGGAGTGCGGGTAGCCGACCCGAAGGCCTGCCAGTGCGGTGAGGTGCTTAAGGGCGTGCTCAAGCCGTGGGAGTGCAAGGTGTTCGGCACGGCCTGCACGCCGGAGACACCGATCGGGACCTGCATGGTCTCGCCCGAGGGCGCCTGCGCCGCCTACTACAACTACGGCCGGCTGACCCGCACCAGGGTCAAGGAGGCGAGCACGCCATGACCGGCGGCCGTCTTGACCAGTCGGGCCGGCCGCAAGCACCCGACGGCGTCGGCGTGCGCACTGTCAGCGAACACGAGGCGGGCTGGGTGGCGCAGGCCCTGCGCGAGCACGAAGAGCAGGAGCAGCGCGAGCGCGACGACCAGGCCGCGGCGCCTCACGCGCAATTCGAGCACCACGGTTCGCCGCAGCCGCTGCCTGGCACGGTGCGCGAGGAGCTCGTGCTTGAGCGGATCGACCGAGCCCGGCGCGCCCGGCCGCGGGTCAAGGAAGAGCGCATCACGATGTCGCACGGCGCGGGCGGGAAGGCGACACACACGCTGATCGAGGCGGTGTTTCTCGACGCGTTCCGCAACCCGCTGCTCGAGCCGCTCGAGGACGCCGCGACGGTGGCCGCCGGCGGCGCGCGGCTGGCCTTCACCACCGACTCCTACGTGGTCTCGCCGCTGTTCTTCCCGGGCGGGGACATCGGCGACCTCGCCATCAACGGCACGGTCAACGACCTGGCCGTGGCCGGCGCCCGGCCGCTGTACCTGTCCGCCGGGTTCATCCTCGAGGAGGGCTTCGAGGTCGCCGCGCTGGGCC
>JASHUE010000551.1:0-6280 GCA_030040195.1 Streptosporangiaceae bacterium
GTCCGGGTGGTGGGCCCGGGCCGCAGCCACCACCTCATCGCCCCGTGCGACGCTCGCGACTACCTCGAAGTCCTCCTCCAGCTCGAGCATCACCGCGAGGGCCCGCCGGATCAGCGTCTGGTCGTCGGCGAGCAGCAGGCGCACCATCACGCGGCCTCGGACGCGACACAGACCCGAAGTCGCCACCCGTGCGGCTCCAGCGGGCCGGTGTCGACTACGCCGCCGGCCGCCGCCACCCGTTCCCGCAGGCCGTTGAGTCCGTTACCTGGCTGCT
Source organism: Streptosporangiaceae bacterium (assembly GCA_030040195.1). Lineage (GTDB taxonomy): Bacteria > Actinomycetota > Actinomycetes > Streptosporangiales > Streptosporangiaceae > JAJYUU01. The sequence continues at coordinate 275 of JASHUE010000551.1, forward strand.
TACCTGGCTCGGCCGCACTGCCGATGCCGTCATCGACGATCTCGACCGAGGATGCCGACAGCCGGACCGCGCAGGTGCTCGCGTGCGCATGGCGGACGATGTTCGTGAGGCCTTCACGCACAACCCAGCCGAACAGTTCGCGATGATCGGGATCGACGACGTCAACGGCGTGCGGAAGATCGGCGGCGATTCCCGCTGCCCGCAGCAGCTCGCGGCCGGCCGCGAGCTCGCCGGTGAGCGTGACATCGCGGTAGTTGGCCACCGCGGCCCTGACGTCGGTGAGCGTCTGCCGGGCTAGCGTCTCAACCTCGGCCATCTCCCGGAACCCGCGCGCGGGATCGGTAGCGCCTAGCCGGCAAGCCAGCCCGGCTTTGACCGTGATCGTGGTCAGCGAGTGTCCGAGCAGGTCGTGCAGGTCGCGGGCGATCCGGATGCGTTCGTTTTCCGCCGCCAGCTTCGCGAGCTCGGCCCGGGCGTCGGCAAGCGCCTGGTTGCCTCTCATGACCCGCAGCACGGCATAGGTGACAACTGCGGCGACCGGAATCGCGACCGGCGTGAAATTCCCCAGCGACTTAGCCAGGCTCACGTGCCAGGACGGGACAGCGACCGGAACCAGCAGCGCCGCCAGCGCGAGCCCGACGACGATGGGGGCGGAGCGAGCGCCAAGCCGGGCGACCGTGATCATCGCGATGAACAGGCCCAAGACAAACGCGGCGGCCCGCGCGAACGGCAGCTCGGCGACGGATATCGCGAGGGCGATGGCGTAGAAGATCCAGAATCGCCGTCCGGACGCGCCCGGCACCAGCAGCAGGGGCGCGGCGAGCCAGCACGCCGCGAACGCGGCCAGGATGGCATAGCCCCAGACCGCTGCGGCGCCGTGAGAATTACCGTCCACGGCCCCGGCTACGTAGATCAGGTAGACGAGCGGAACCGCGACCCAGGCCATCCGCCGCCAGCCCTGCGTCCACTGGCGCTGGCTAGCCAGCCAGTCGGCTTCCGCCGGACTGGCCGGCTCGACTTGCATGTCCACGTCTGTCGAGGTTAACGGGTCCGACGGTCGCTCAGGCACGGCTCGACGACCGCCGGAACGCGAACACCGCGAACGGAACGAGGGCGACGGCCCATGCTGCCACGACGATCCATCCCTCCAGCGGCCAGTTGCCGCCGCCATGTGCCGCCTTGCCGGCCTGGACAAGCCAGTAGGACGGCAGCACCTTGACGATGGTCAGCATCGTCCCGCCGTTGAAGATCTGCCCGAAGACGCCGCCCAGCAGGGCGAACAGGACAACGATGCCGCCGACGATCGGGGGGATGGAATCCACCGGCGCCAGGTTCCCGGCAATGAGCCCCATCTCCACGAACGGAGCCAGCCCGATCACCAAAAGCCCGGCCATCGCCAGCCAGTGCGTCGCCTCCAGCCGCACGCCGAGCGTCACCCCGGCCAGGAACAGCAGCGCCAGCGCAGGCAAGGCCATCAAGTAGGTGCTCAGCACCTTGGAGATGACGTAGGTATGGGCCCGCAGCGGCGTGATCCGCAACTGGCGGGTCCAGCCCCTGGCCCGGTCGGCTGCGATCCGGCCGCCCGGCGAGACCGACGCGAACATGGCGCCGTAGGCGGCCATGGCGGTCATGAAGTAGAGCGGGAACGCGATTCCATCGGTGTGGGCATGGCGGTTTGCCGAGGCGATCGCGTAGAAGATCACCAACGGCAGCGCCAGGGTGATGGCGAAGAACCTCCAGTTGCGCAGGGTGCGAAGGATTTCGTAGCGGTAGTGCATGGCGCTGCTCATATCGTTGCCTCCTCGGCAATTGCCTCGCCCCGGTCGTCTTCGGCAGTCAGCTCAAGGAAGGCGTCCTCCAGGCTCCCGCCCCCGACCTCGATATCCCGCACTCTGCGGTAGCTGCCGAGCAGGGCGTACAGAGCGGAATCCGCGTCAGAGCACGAAAGCACGACAGTGCCGCCATGCCGTTCGGCGCTTACGACCCCCGGCAACCCGCGCAGCGACGCGAGATCCGCGTCGGGCATCGTCGCCCGGATGACGCGCGAGGTCGCACGGGCCTTGATCTCCGTGGCCGGGCCGTCGGCGACGATCCGGCCGCGCGCCATGAGCACGATCCGGTCGGCGTAGGCGTCCGCCTCTTCCAGGTAGTGGGTAGCGAACAGCACCGTCTTGCCGCGCTCGGCTGTGGCCCGCGTCACCTGCCAGAAGTCGCGCCGACCCTCAACGTCGATCGCGGCGGTCGGCTCGTCGAGCACGAGCAGATCGGGGTCGCCGACCAGGGCGGCGGCGAAGCGCACCCGCTGACTCTGGCCGCTCGACAGTTTGGTGGTCAGCTGATCAGCGAACTCGTCGGCCCCGGTAAGCCGCAGTACCTCGTCGGTCGGCAGCGGGTTCGGGTAATACGAGCCGGTGAGCGCCACCACCTCGCGCACCTTCAGGTACTCGAGCGGCGACCCAGTCTGGAGCATCCCGCCAACCCAGCCCGAGCGCACGGCTGCCGCCGGCGACGCGCCGAAGATCGAGATAGACCCGTCGTCCGGGCGGGTGAGCCCGAGCATCATGTCGATAGTCGTGGTCTTCCCTGCGCCATTGTGGCCGAGTAGGGCAACCGTCTCGCCGGGAGCGATCATGAGGTCGACCGAGCGGACAGCGCGCAGGTTGCCGTAGGACTTGGACAGGCAGGACAGAACTATCCCGCCGGGGACGTTGCGATTAGCCATAGCACGAGGGTGGCGCGCCGCCCGCTCCGCGCTGTAGTGCCGCGATCCACCACTTCGCGGTGACAAATGTCAGAAGCGATGACCCGCTGCTCGGCCGGCCGGCCCGACCGGGTGCCCGACGAGATCTGGCCCGAGGCGGCCAGGTACTACGAGGAGGGCGGCCTGGCGTCCCTGCTTCCGGTGATCGCCGCGAGTAAGTCCGGCCACCGCCTCAACATCACCACCTGCCAGGCAGCAGGTCCTGAGGGCTAGACCACAGGCGGGGCCGTCATCAGGCGGTGCCAGTCGGATAGACGGGCTGCCACATGGCCTCCTGGACGGCCTGGACCGGGTCGGCGGGCTTCCTGATGGCGACGCCATCGGCGGCGGCCGCCTTGGCCACGGCGACCGCGGTGGTCGCCGACGAGGCGCGCAGGTTCTCGACCAGGGGCAGGAGCGAGGCGCCGGGCTGGCTGACATCGACCTGACCCGCGACGGCCTCGGCCGCGGCCCGCAGCATACCGTCGGTGACCTTCGAGGCGCCGGAGACGATGACGCCGAGCCCGAGCCCTGGGTAGACCAGCGCGTTGTTCGCCTGCCCGATGTAGTAGGACACGCCGCCGAAGTCGAACGGGTTCCACGGCAGCCCGGTCGAGACCAGTGCCTTGCCCTTCGACCAGGTGATGATGTCGGCCGGGAAGGCCTCGATCTTCTCGGTGGGGTTGGAGATGGGGAAGATGACCGGCCGCTCCACCGCGGCGCTCATCGCCTCGACGACGTCCCTCGTGAACGCTCCGTGGGCGGTGGAGGTGCCGATCAGGATCGTGGGCTTCACCTTCTCCACGACCGTCTGCAGGCCGATGATCCCGGACTCGGCGCGCGCCGCTTGCAGGGCCGCCATCTGCGGCCACCGCACCGCGGCCGCCGGGTCGATCTCGACGACCGACTTCTCCCAGCCCGCTGCCTCGGCGGCCGGGCGCAGGTAGGGCCGCTGGTAGTCGAGCACTCCCTCACTCATGTCGTCGGTCAGCAGGCCCGGCAGGTCAACGACCCAGATGTTCCGGGTGGCCTGCCGGTCATCCGCCCCGTCGCGCATCATCTGGGCGTGGATCTGGTCGGCGATGCCGATCCCGGCGGTGCCGCCGCCGAAGATCACCACCCGCTGGTCATGCCACCGAATGCCGGTGACCTTCAGCGCGCTGAGCAGCCCGGCCATCACGATGACGCCGGTGCCCTGCATGTCATCGTTGAAGATGCGGTACTTGTCCCTGTAGGCGACCAGGATCCGCCGGGCATTGTTGGCGCCGAAGTCCTCGAAGTGCAGCAGCGCGCTCGGGAACATCGACGACGCGGTCTGCAGGTACTTCTGGATGAACGCGTCGTAGGCGGCGCCACGGACCCGGGCGTGCCGGTTGCCGAGGTACATCGGGTCGTTGAGCAGCCCCTCGTTGTTGGTCCCCACGTCCAGCGACACCGGGATGACCCGGCGCGGGTCGATGCCCGCTGCGGCCGTGTAGACCGCCAGTTTCCCGACCGCGATGTCGCTGCCGCCGACACCCCAGTCGCCGATGCCGAGGATCTCCTCCGCGTCGCTGCAGACGATCAGGTCGACATCGCCGGGCCCGAGCTTGAGCGAGGCGAACGCCTTCTCCATGTCGTCGGGCGCGTCGATCGACAGGAAGATCCCGCGCGGGCGCCGGTATTCGTGCGAGTACCGCTCGATCGCCTCTCCCACGATCGGGTCGTAGGCGATGGGGAGCAGCTCGGTCAGGTGATCGGTCAGGACCTTGTAGTACAGCACCTCGTTCCGGTCGTGCAGCTCCTCCAGGTAGACGTTCTTCGCCAGGTCGGTCGGCTGCTTCTGTAGCTGGTCATACGCCCGGCGGCCCTGCTCCTCCAGGCTCAGCACCGCTGACGGCAACCGCCCGGTCAGGCCGAGCGCCTCCCGCTGGTCCGGCGTGAACGCGACTCCCCGGTTAAGGAGCGGATCATCAAGTACGCCAGGCGTGGCCGGCGTCGTACTGCTAGCAGCCATGATCGTCCCCCGCTCTACGGCCGGAGCTGCGTACCGGCTCGCATAATCTGCGGCGACCTCATACCCCAGCCCGAGAACGCTTACCCATCCACGCAGGTGACGGGCGTGAACAAGGCTGCTGCCAAGATCCGCGCGTTGGCGTGCGCCAGCCGAGGCAAAAGCGCCCGCCTGCTGGATTCCCGGCGCCGCAGCGCCGGAGACGCCGACCCAGACGACAAACACCGTGAACCCTGTGGGTTCACGGTGTCCTCAATGTCGTGAGAGATTCCACGGTGGGGCCGGTGGGATTCGAACCCACACTGTCAAGAACCTAAATCTTGCGCCTCCTGCCGTTGGGCTACGACCCCTTGCTGCGCATCTGGCCGCGCCGACCGCCCGTCAGACCCCGAGATCCTGACGTAGCCGCGCCACGTGGCCCTTCGCCTTGACGCCGTAATACGCATGCTCGATCTTGCCATCCGGGCCGACTACGAAGGTCGACCTGATGACCCCGACGGACGTCTTGCCGTACATCATCTTCTCGCCGTAAGCGCCGTAGGCCTCAAGGACGGCGTGATCGGAGTCGCAGAGCAGCGGGAAGTTCAGGCCCTCCTTCTGGCGGAACCTAGCCAGCTTGGCCGGGCCATCAGGAGAGATCCCGAGCAGCGCTACACCGGCCGCCGACAGCGAGGAGAGGCTGTCACGGAAGTCGCATGCCTGCGTCGTGCAGCCGGGCGTCATCGCGGCCGGGTAGAAGTAGATGATCACCCGCTGACCGCGCAAGGACGAGAGGCTGACCTTGTTGCCGTCGGCATCGGGCAGGGTGAAATCCGGCGCCAGATCCCCGGCCTGAAGTCGTTGACCAGCCACCTACTGGCTCCCTCCGTCGCGTCGTGACTGCCCCCTACCGTACAGGGGCGCATCACCTTGAGCGTGTACCCATCGCGGAGCGCGTATCAGCGGAATACTCGACTACCGGACTTTGCCGCAAGGATGCGACTATATGGCGCAGGGGCTACAAAACGTTGGCACTGGGTGCCATCTTTGCTGCCCGTGCACGACTAGGACGGGGTTGAGATGACCGGATCCGACTGGAACGACGACATGCAGGGTGAGCAAGCCGCAGGAGCGGGCGAGCAGCGCCCGCCCTCGGAGCCAGCCGCAGGTGAATCCGCTGACGCTCCCCGGCCGCTTGACGCGCCGCCCGGCGCACCCGCGGCCGACCAGGGCATGCCCGCTGGCGCGCAGGCCGTGCCGCCCGGCTCCGAAGGCACGCCCCCCGGTTACCAGG
>JASHUE010000552.1:0-3083 GCA_030040195.1 Streptosporangiaceae bacterium
CCGTTGATCTTTGAGCGCGGGTTGATCAGGTCGACCGGGTCGAGCTGGTTGCCGCAGTTGTCGCACTGGTCGCCGCGAGCGCCGTCAAAGCCGCAGATCGGGCACGTGCCCTCGATATAGCGGTCGGGCAGCGTGCGCCCGGTGGACGGGGACACGGCGCCGAGCGACTTGCGGGGGAAGATGTAGCCGTTGTTGTACAGGCCGAGGAACATCTCCTGAACGACGGCGTAGTGGTTGCGGGTCGTCGTGCGGGTGAACAGGTCATACGACATGTCCAGCCCAGCCAGGTCCTCGGCGATCACGCGGTTGTACCGGTCGGCGAGTTCGCGCGCGGGGACGCCCTCGGCGTCGGCCTGGACCTGAATCGGCGTCCCGTGCTCGTCGGTGCCGCTGACCATGATTACCGGATTGCCGCACATTCGCTGGTACCTGGCAAACATGTCGCACGGCAGGCCGAAGCCAGACACGTGGCCGATGTGACGAGGTCCGTTCGCGTAGGGCCAGGCGGCGCACGCGAGGATATGGCGGCTGGTCATGCCTGAAAGCCTAGGGGAGCGACGGGCCCGGCCGCGTGCCACCCGCTCACTCCCAGGTCACGCGCATGCCCTCCTGCCAGGCGCCTAGCACGCTGGCATCGCCGCTGACCGCCACGTTCGCGGCCGCCGGGTCGGCCCGATTCCACAGCAGCAGGTACAGCCCGGCGGCCGGACCGGCCAAAGTGCAGTCGGCCGCGGCGGTACCGCGCTGGACCGCCAGAGCCAGCGTGCCGTCGGGCGTCAGCTCCAGGTGCCACGCGCCACCGGTATCGTCGGCCGCCACCTGCAGTGTCCGCCGCTCGCCGGTCCGCTGAGCGTCGGTGAGCTGGCTGGCGTCCCGCCCGAAAAATCCCATGACGAGCTCGTCCACGCCGTCGGCGCCGAAAATCGGGTCGGCCGGTGTCGGCGGCCCGCCCGCCGCGAGCTCGGCGTCGACCCTGTGGATCGCGGTCTCGTGCGCCTGCCGCCTGGCCCAGAAGGCCCGCGGTGACGGCGCGTCGAGGAAGTAGTAGCAGACCAGGTCGGGGTCCGCCTCGGTCAGCGCGGTTACGAGCGCGGCATGCCCCTCCCGGTACCAGTCGAGCAGGCCCGCGTCCGCCGGCCCGCCCGCGAGCACCTCGGGCTCGCCCGGCCGATGTGGCATCCGCTCTTTGCGCTGCTCGATGACGTAGCCCGCCGCCCACCGGTGCACATAGCCGATGTGCCGCAGCAGGTCGCGGACCTGCCAAGGCGGGCAGTACGGCACCGCCGACATCAGCCCGGCCTGCTCGGCCGCGGCCGCGAGCAGCTCGCCGTCTCGCTCCAGCGCCGCTATGTGCTCGCCGATTTCCATACCGGACATGGTGCCATCGGCTGCCGTCAGTCTGTCGCGCCCGCGACGACGGCGTTATAGACCTCGCGCCTGGACAGCCCGAGGTCGCTGGCGACGGCAGAGATGGCCCCTCGGCGCGGCTCTCCGGCCTGGACGCGCGCGGCCACCTGCCTGACCGCTTCTTCGATGGGAACGAGGCCGTCCCTGGCGCGGGCGCCCCCGACAACGACGGTGATCTCGCCGAGGGTTCCCGGCCCGGCCCAGTCCGCCAGCTCGGCGAGCGTGCCGCGCCGTATCTCTTCGTGCGTCTTGGTCAGCTCCCGGCAGACGGCAGCGGGCCGGCCCGGGCCAAAGGCCACTGCCAGCTCGCCCAGGGTGGACGCCAGCCGGCGCGGCGACTCGAAGAAGATCAGAGTCCTGCGCTCGGCCGCCAGCTCGGCGAAGCGGCGCGACCGCTCGCCGGCCCGCCGCGGCGGGAAGCCCTCGAACACGAACCGGTCTGAGGGCAGACCGGAGACCGCGAGCGCGGTGGTCACCGCCGACGGCCCTGGCAGTGCGGTAACCCGCAGGCCCGCCTCGGCGGCGGCGGCCACCAGGCGGTAACCGGGGTCGCTCACCCCTGGCATCCCGGCGTCGGTAACCAGCAGGACGTCCTGGCCGGCCCGCAGGTCCGCCAGCAGGGCCGCAGCCCGCTGGGCCTCGACGTCGTCGTAGTACGAGACCACCCGGCCGCTCAGCCGGATGCCGAGGGCAGCCGCCAGCCGCCGGATACGCCGGGTGTCCTCCGCTGCGATGACCGGGGCTTCGCCCAGAGCCGCGACGAGACGCGCAGACGCGTCGGCCGGCTGCCCGATCGGAACCGCCGCAACGGTTAGCGTCCCGGACTTATCTTTCGCGCCATGAGCTGCGCGTTCGTCGCTGGCGGCTTCCATTTCCCCGTCAGGCTAGCGCCGCGGCCCTCTAACATGGCAGTCGATGAAGGCTTTCCAGACCGCCACGGCTGCCGATCTGGGCGATTCCGGCGCCGACCAGGCGGCCGAACCCGGCCGCCATGGGGTTCGGGCGCGTGCTCGCGAGCACCTGGCCGCGCACAGCGTCTTCTGGGGCTGGGCCGGCCCGGTGCTGGTCATGCTGTTCGGCGGGTTCCTCAGGTTCGACCATCTGAGCACCCCCGACGCGGTCGTCTTCGACGAGACCTATTACGTTCCGGACGCCAGCTCGATCCTCAGGCACGGGGTAGAACTCAATCACGTCAGCAACGTCAACGCCCTGCTGGTGCGGGGCGACCCGAACTTCCTCCTGAAGACCGGCGAGCTCGTGGCGCACCCGCCGCTGGCCAAGATGATGATGGCGGTCGGGCAGTGGGCCTTCGGCCTCAACCCGTTTGGCTGGCGGTTCTCGGTGGCGCTGATCGGCACCGTGTCGATCCTGATGACCGCGCGGATTGCCCGCCGGATGACCGGGTCGACGATGCTCGGCTGTGTGGCCGGCCTGCTGCTGGCGCTTGACGGCCTGGAACTGGTGCTGAGCCGCACCGCGATCCTCGACATCTTCGTGATGTTCTGGGCGCTGGCCGCGTTCGGGCTGCTGGTGATCGACAAGGACCGGACCAAGGCCAGGCTGGAGCAGGCCGCGGCGGCCGGGCCGGCCGACCCGTCGGGGCCGCCCCTGGGCATCCACTGGCTGCGCGTCGGCGCGGGCGTCTGCCTCGGCGCGGCCTGCGCCAGCAAGTGGAA
>JASHUE010000553.1:0-3059 GCA_030040195.1 Streptosporangiaceae bacterium
GTCTCGTTGCGGCTGGTCACGTACGAGGGCAGATCCGCCGCGGACGGCACGAGGTAGTCCGCCAGCGTCGTGGTCAGCAGGTTGCCGTCGTCGTCGTAAACGCCCTCCTCGTACAGGGCCTGGGCGATGCCCTGGGCGATGCCGCCGTGCACCTGACCCTCCACGATCAACGGGTTGACTACCACCCCGACGTCGTCCACGGCCACGTACGAACGGATCTTCACGAAGCCGGTCTCGGTGTCCACCTCGGTCGCGCACAGGTGCGTGCCGTGCGGGAACGAGAAGTTGTCAGGATCGTAGGTGGCGTCGGAGTCCAGCGAAGGCTCGACTCCCTCGGGCAGCGCGTGCGCCGCGAACGTGGCCAGCGCGACCTCCTGGATCGTCTTGCTCGCCTCGGGGTCGCCGCGGACCGAGAACCGGCCGGCCGAGAACTCCAGGTCGTCGGGCGAGGCCTCCAGCATGGCCGCGGCGATCACCTTGGCCTTGGCCACGACCTTGTCGCACGCCCCGACCAGGGCCAGGCCGCCGACCGCGAGCGAACGCGAGCCGTAGGTATCCATCCCCTTGGGCGAGACCAGGGTGTCGCCGTGCAGTACCCGGATGTCCTCGAACGGAACGCCGAGCTGGTCGGCGACGATCTGGCTCCAGGCCGTCTCGTGCCCCTGGCCATGCGCGCTTGAGCCGGTCACGACCTCCACCTTGCCGGTCGGCAGCATCCGGATCGAGGCGCTTTCCCAGCCGCCCGCACCGTAGGAAAGGGACCCGAGCACCCTGGACGGCGCCAGGCCGCACATCTCGGTGAACGTGGAGATGCCGATGCCCAGGCGAACCGGGTCGCCGCGATCGTTGCGCTCGGCCTGCTCGCGGCGCAGCCCGTCGTAGTCGAACAGCTCCTTGGCCTTCGCCGTCACCGCCTCGTAGTTGCCCGAGTCGTAGGTGAGGCCGGCGATCGTGGTGTAGGGGAACTCCTCGTGCTTGATCCAGTTCCGCTCGCGCAACTCCAGCGGCTCGATCCCCAGTTCGGCCGCCAGCTCGTCCATGATCCGCTCGATCGCGTACGTCGCTTCGGGCCTGCCCGCCCCGCGGTAGGCGTCGGTCGGCATCTTCGTTGTGAAGATCCCCGTGCACTTGAACGAGTAGGCGTCCATCTTGTAGATGGCCGGGAACATGAAAGCGCCGAGCAGGGGCACGCCCGGCGTCACCAGCATGAGGTAGGCGCCCATGTCGGCGAGCAGATCGACGTCCAGGCCGCGGATCCGGCCGTCGCGGTCGGCCGCGATCCTGATCCGCTGCCACTGGTCTCGGCCGTGATGGACCGTCATGTTGCCCTCACTGCGAGACTCGGTCCACTTCACCGGCTTACCGACCCTGCGGCCGATCAGCACGGCGAGGACCTCCTCCGCTGTGACCTGCAGCTTGGACCCGAAGCCGCCGCCCACGTCCGGCGCGATGACGCGCACGTTCTGCTCGGGGATGGCGAAGAACGCTGACAGCGCGAACCGGAGCACGTGCGGGATCTGCGTGGCCGACCAGAGCGTGACCTGATCATCGAGCCACTGGGCCACGACGGCCCTTGGCTCCATCGCGCACGGGATCAGCCGCTGCTGGCGGTAGGTGCGCTCCACCACAAGCGGTGCGTCACGGAAGGCCGCTTCGACGTCGCCGTTGGCGAAGACCCACTCGTAGCTCTTGTTGCCCGCCTCGTGCACCTTCGGCGTGCCGTCGTCCAGAGCGGTGCGGATGTCCAGCACCGGCGGCAGCGGCTCGTAGTCGACGTCGATCGAGGCCAGCGCATCCGCGGCCGCGTACCGGTCACGGGCCACGACGACCGCCACTGCCTCACCGACATAGCGGACCTCGTCGACGGCCATCGGCGGATGGGCCGGGATCACGATGTCCTCGGTCACCGGCCACGCGCACGGCAGGCTGCCCTGCTCGGCGGCAAAGTCCGCGCCGGAGAACGCGGCGATGACGCCCGGCTGGCTGAGGGCACCGCTGACGTCGACCCTGGTTATCCGGGCGTGCGCGAAGGGACTGCGCAGGAATGCCATATGGAGCATTCCGGGGAGCTTGATGTTGTCAGTCCAGGTTGTCTGGCCGGTGATAAGCCTCGCGTCTTCCTTGCGCAGCCGGGCCCGGCCCAGCTCGGGGGATGCTTCTGTGGTCGCGGTCATGGCGCCACTCCCGCCTCGGCGGCGCGCCGCACGGCGCGCACGATGTTCTCGTAGCCGGTGCAGCGGCAGAGGTTGCCTTCTAGCCCCTCGCGGATCTCCTCGTCGGTGGGGTCTGGGTTATCGCGCAACAGGTCGGTCGCCGCCATGATCATGCCGGGTGTGCAGAACCCGCACTGCAGGGCGTGCTCTTCGTGGAACGCGCGCTGCACTGGGTGCAGTTCGCCGTTGGCGAGACCCTCGATCGTCACGATGTCAGACCCGTCGGCCTGGACGGCCAGGACCGAGCAGCTCTTCACCGACACCCCGTCCATCAGGACAGTGCATGCGCCACAGTTCGAGGTGTCGCAGCCGATGGGCGTGCCGGTCTTTCCGACGACTTCTCTGAGGTAATGAACGAGCAGCAAGCGAGGTTCGACATGGTCGGCGTAATTTATCCCATCGACCGTGACGGTGATGTGTGTCATGCGCTGACACCTCCGGAGACATGGCGGATGCGCTGATGCAAACCTAGGACGGCCAGCCCCCGGCGCACCAGTCCCTGCTGTCGCAGCCGGCGTGGTACCCGCTCCCGCTGGGCGAGATCCTCCGGGTTCTCGCACTACCTGTAAGTTCTCCCCGTCCATACCGGGAGAAACGACCGCCTGCCCGCGGACCTTAGCCGAAGCGCCCGTTCACGTAGTCGGAGGTGCGCTGGTCGGTCGGGTTCGTGAACATCCGCTCTGTCGGGCCGAACTCGACGATATAGCCAGGTGTGTCATGAGTCGCCAGGAAGAAGGCGCAGTTATCGGATACCCGATGAGCCTGCTGCATGTTGTGCGTGACGATCACGATCGTGACCTGATCGGACAGTTCGGCGATGGTCTCCTCGATCTTGTTGGTCGACGT
>JASHUE010000554.1:0-6319 GCA_030040195.1 Streptosporangiaceae bacterium
GCGCTGCGCGACCAGATCGGGCCGGTCCGGCCGGCGACCGCTCAGGGCAGGCGCGACGAGGTGCTGGGCCGGGCGCGGCGCCTGGTCGGCGAGCAGAGCGCGTCGCGGCTGCTTGACGAAGGCGCGCGACTTGGCGTGCACGCGGCCGTGAGCGCGGCCATCGAGCTAGCGACCGCCGCGGCTGAACAGCACGGCGCGCCCGCGGCCTGTCCAACCGCGCGATCGCGGCCGAGTTGGTCATCAGCCCGGCCACTGCCGCACGGCACGTGGCGAACATCTTCGCCAAGCTCGGCGTGAGCTCCCGCGCTCAGGTGGCCGCCTGGACGGCGGAGCAGTCACAGCAGGTTCGCTCCTGACCGGATCTGCCCGGCCGTCCTACATAGCCCACTTGGCCGGACATGCATATCAAAATGCGCCATTTGGCGCATGTCGCGAAGCCCTGATCCTACATACCCTCTGCTGGAAGGAATGGCGAGACCTGGCGCCCGGCCACCAGGAGGGGGGTGGCCGGACGCCGGCATGGCATCGCGGACCCGCGGCAAGCCGCGGGTCCGCCGCCGTGTCTGCCGGGGACAACCGCCCGTGCCCCAGCCACGCCCCGGCGGGCGCATACATAGCCAGATACACAATCCTGTCGATGCGCAGGCCGGCCTGACTGCATACGGTCGGAGTGTGACATCAGCGGACTTGCCGCCCAGCGGCAGCAGCAGCAGTCACGCTCCGCCCAGCGTCATCAACCCCGAGACCACCGTCACGCAGCGCCTGGTCATCAGCGGTGCCGCCTATGGCTGCCGACCAGCGCTGGTCGGCCATCCGGCCGACCAGCCATACTCGTTCGCCGACCTCATCTCCACGGTGCAGCGGGCCGCCGCCGGCCTGGCCTGGCGCGGCCTGCGGCCGCGCGATGTCGTCGGCGTCTACGTACCCGACGCCGCGTCTTACGTGCTGGCCTGTCACGCCATCAGCGCCGCGGGAGGCATACCCACGCCGATCGGCGGCGAGCTGTCGATCGCCGAGGTCGCCGGACAACTCGCTGACTGCGGCGCGCGGATGCTGCTGACTGCCCAGCCGCTCGCGGCCGCGGCCCTGGCCGCCGCCGACCGGTCCTGGGTCCGGCAGGTCTTCTCGTTTGGCGACGCCCCGGCGGCCACGCCATTCAGCTCGCTGCTGTCGATGGGGTCGCTGCGCCCCCCGAGCGTTCGCCCGCATGACCTGGCGATGCTGCCCTACGTCCGGCGGGCCGACGGGACGCTGCACGCGGCCGGCCTGAGCCACCTCAGTCTCGCGGCCGAGCTCAGCGCGCTCGCCGCGACGGCGGACGTCAGCCAGGACGACGTGGTCCTTGCCGCTCCGCCGGCCGGCGACGGCCGGTCGTACACGGCCTTCCTCGACCATGCGCTGCTGCACGGCGCGACCGTCGTCGCGACGAAACCGGACGATCTGGCCGCCGCGGCGACCGAGCATCGCGGCACGGCGGCGATCATCCCGCTCGGCCTGGAGGTGCAGGGCACCGAGGCGCTCCGCCTGTTCGCGGTCGCGTCCTGACCTTAGGCGCCTGCTACCACGGGCGGCCGGTTCTCGAATGGCGTGCTCAGCACGATCGTGGTATGTGTCGAGACGCTCGCCGCGGCCCGGATCTCCTGCAGCAGATCCTCCAGCTCGCTCGGCGACCCCACCCTGACCTTCAGGATGTAGTTCTCGTCGCCCGCAACGCTGTGGCACGCCTCAATGGCGTCCAGGTGCGCCAGCCGCTGTGGCGCGTCGTCGGGTGAGGCCGGATCGAACGGCTTGATCGAGACGAAGGCCGTGAGCGGAAGGCCGATCTCTTCTGCGCTGATGACCGCGCTGTAGCCCTTGATCACGCCACGCTGCTCCAGCCGCCGCACCCTCTGCTGCGCCGCCGACACCGACAACCCGGTCCGGCGCGCCAGCTCGGTGAAGCTCATCCGGCCGTCGGCCGCGAGCAGCGCGATTATCTTGCGGTTGATCTCCTCCACCCGGAAACCGTAACCCCTTACCCGGCCGCCGGCCACGTACCAAGGTCACAGCAGTGTCACGGCGCTTACGCTCCCGTAACGTGCCGATCTGCCCGATAGCCACGCACTGGCCCGCAAGGTACGCTCCGGCCAGGACGGCCCATCCCGCCGTCGCCACGAATGGTGCGGAGGCTGGCATGGCGCAGATCATCCTGGACCAGGTCGACAAGGTCTACCCGGGCGGTGTGAAGGGCATCGACGGTCTGACCCTGGACATCTCCGACGGCGAGTTCATGGTGCTCGTCGGGCCGTCCGGCTGCGGCAAGTCAACGGCCCTGCGCTCGATCGCGGGCCTCGAGGAAATCACCGCCGGCACCATCAGCATCGGCAGCCGGGTGGTCAATGACCTGCCGCCTAAGGATCGCGACATCGCCATGGTGTTCCAGAACTACGCCCTGTACCCGCACATGACCGTCGAGCAGAACCTCGCGTTCGGCCTCCAGCAGCGCAAGACACCCAAGGACGAGATCAGGCGCCGGGTTGCCGCTGTCGCCAAGATGCTCGGACTCGACGACTACCTGAAGCGCAAGCCCGCGGCGCTGTCGGGCGGGCAGCGACAGCGCGTCGCCATGGGCCGCGCGATCGTCCGCGAACCGCAGGCCTTCCTGATGGACGAGCCCCTGTCCAACCTTGATGCCAAGCTCAGGGTATCGATGCGCGCATCGCTGTCGCAGCTGCACAGCCGACTCGGCGTCACGACCGTCTACGTCACCCACGACCAGGTCGAGGCGATGACGCTCGGGCAGCGAGTCTGCGTACTGCGCGACGGAAAGCTGCAGCAGGTGGACACGCCTCAGACGCTCTACAACTCGCCGGTGAACCTGTTCGTGGCTGGCTTCATCGGCTCCCCGGCGATGAACTTCACGACCGCGACGCTCGCGCGCGAGGCCGGCCCGGCGGTCGTCTTCGCCGGGCACCGGCTGGCCGTGCCCGAGGCGACGCTGGCCGCCCGGCCGGGGTTGGCGGAGTACTTCGGCAAGGACGTCGTGCTCGGCATCCGGCCATCCGACTTCGAGGACGCCACCCTGGCCGACGCCGGCTGGCCGCGCATGCCGGTGAAGGTCAGCGTGACCGAGGAACTCGGCAGCGAGATCCACGTCATCTTCACCATCGACGCTCCGCCGGTCCAGCACGCCAGCATCTCCGAGGCGCGTGCGAGCGACGGCGACGAGGAGGCGATTCCGCTAGGGGATAACAAGACCCTGTGGACCGCGCGGGTCGCATCGCGCAGCGGGATCAAGCCCGGCTCAGCCGCCGACCTGGCCGTGGACACCTCGAACCTGCAGTTCTTCGATCCGGCGACCGGCCTGTCCATCGGGCACCCCGCCATCGGCTGACCGGCCTCAGGGACCGGCCGCGCGCCGCTCCCCTAGTCCTGCCTGGCCAGCTGCCTGCCGATGACCATCCGCTGTACCTGGTTGGTTCCCTCAACGATCTGCAGCACCTTGGCTTCGCGCATGAGCCGCTCGGCCGGGAAGTCCTCGACGTAGCCGTAGCCGCCCAGGACCTGCACGGCGTCCGTGGTCACCCGCATGGCGGTGTCGGTGGCCAGCAGCTTGGCCATCGCCGCCTGCTGCCCGAACGTGAGCCCGGCGTCTTTGCGGCGGGCCGCGGACAGGTACAGCGCTCGGGACGCGGCCACGCCCGTCGCCATGTCGGCCAGCATGAACTGCAGGCCCTGGAAGTCGATCACGGCCTGGCCGAACTGGCGGCGCTGCCTCGCGTAGTCCACCGCAACATCCAGCGCTGCCTGCGCAACCCCGGTGGCACAGGCGGCGATGCCGAGCCGGCCCGCGTCCAGAGCGGCCAGCGCCAGCCGGAAGCCGCGGTCCTGCTCCCCGACCAGGTTCGCGGCGGGCACCCTGGCCGACTCGAACACCATCTGCGCGGTGACCGAGGCACGCATCCCCATCTTGTGCTCGGGCGGGTTCGCCGACACGCCGGGCGTGCTCGCGGGGACGTGCAGGCAGCTGATCCCGCTGGCCCGGTCGGGTCCGTCGTGCTCGCCCGAAGTCCGGGCGAAGAGCGTGTAGAAGTCGGCCTGCCCGGCGTGCGAGATCCAGGCCTTCACGCCGTCCACGACGTACTCGTCGCCGTCGGCCACGGCCCTGGTGCGCAGGGCCGCCGCGTCCGAGCCGCTGCCGGGCTCGGACAGGCAGTAGGCACCAAGCAGGTCGCCGCCGAGCATGTCCGGCAGCCATCGCTCCTGCTGCTGCGCAGTGCCCGCGGTCGCCAGCGGGAAGCAAGTCAGCGTGTGCACGCTCACCCCGAGCCCAACCGCAAGCCAAGCCGTGGCGAGCTCCTCGACGACCTGCAGGTAGGTCTCATACGGCTGACTGGAGCCGCCCAGCTCCTCCGGGTAGGGCAGGCCGAGCAAGCCTGCCTTGCCGAGCAGCCGGAATGTCTCCCTGGGAAAGCGCGCATCCCGCTCGCCCTGATCGGCGCGCGGGCGGACCTCGTCGTGCGCAAGCTCGCGGGTCAGCGCGAACAGCGCGGCGGTGGTGTCGTCGCGGCTCTCCCGCTCGACCGCGGTGCTCATCCGGGAACGACGACTAGATCGCGGGTGACGTTGTTCAGCCGCTGGCAGCCCTCGTCGGTGCACACGACGATGTCCTCGATCCTGGCGCCGTCCCTGCCGGGGTAGATGCCGGGCTCGATGGAGAACGCGTGCCCCGGCCTGAGCTCCTCAGTGTTACCGGAGACGATGTAGGGGTCCTCGTGCGTCTCCAGGCCGATGCCGTGGCCGGTCCGGTGCACGAAGAACTCGCCATAACCGGCCGCGGTGATCGGTTCGCGGGCCGCGGCGTCGACCGTCTCCGCCATCACCCCCGGCCGGACCGCCAGGAACGCGGCTTCCTGAGCCGCCTGCAGCACCCGGTAGTAGGCGGCGAACTCGTCGGACGGGTTGCCGATCGCGTACGTCCGCGTGCAGTCCGAGCAATATCCGCTGGGCATGGTGCCGCCGATGTCCACCACGACCGCGTCCCCGGCTTGCAGCACGCGGTCGGACGCGGTGTGATGCGGGCTTGCGCCGTTCGGCCCCGAGCCGACGATGGTGAAGTCGACCCGCGCATGTCCCTCGGCCAGGATCGCCTCACCGATGACGGCGGCCACCTGTTTCTCGGTCCGGCCGGGCCGCAGCCAGCCGGGCACCTGGGCGTGCACCCGGTCGATGGCCTCCCCGGCCGCCCGCAGCGCGGCGACCTCAGCCGGGCTCTTGCGCGCCCGCAGCTCGCGCAGGACGGTGCTGGCGAGCAGCTGCTCGGTGCCAGGCATCGCAGCCCGGAAGCGCAGCACCATCAGCGCCCACATCCGGTCCGACAAGCCGACCCTCCCGACGGCCCCGAGCCTGGCCCCGACGAGCGCGAACGGGTCGTCCGTCTCATCCCAGCCAGCCAGCTCGATGCCGAGACCGCCGGCCGGTGAGGCATGCGCCCCGCGCAACTCCAGCCGTGGCAGCACGAGCACGGGATCGGAATCGGCCGGTACCACCAAGCACGTCAGCCGCTCCGACTCGTGCGCGTCATAGCCGGTCACGTACCGCAAGTCGGGACCGGGCGTCAGCAGCAGCGCGTCCAGCCCGGCCGCGGCGACCGCGGATTGAACCTCGCCGAGCCTGGCCGGCGGGTACAGATCTGTTCCGGCCGGATCATGCGCCATGGTGTCCTCCAGCGATCGAGCTCGCGAGCGTCATTGCCTGCTCGCGCATCATCTCATCCCGGCGAACTCGGGCCGCACCTAGACAGAGCGGCAGGACATGCCGCAGGCTAAATGCACGGCAATGTAGTTCACTTGAACCATGCTGACCACAGACACAGTGCAGGACGCTGCCAGCCGCCGGGACACGGCGGCGTTGTCGGCGCGTCCCGACGGGGCAGCAGCGCAGTCGGCGGCCGGCGCTCCTCTCGATCCCGAGCTCGCGGCTGCGATCCCTCAGCAGGGCCCGCAGTCCGGGCTGTCGGCCGAGCTGGCCATGCACCGGCACGTCACGCTCGAGCTGCAGCGGGCCATCCTGCCCCTGCACGACGAGCCGTTCGACCTGCCGGGTCTGCGGGCCATGGTCAGGTACCTGCCGGCGTCGAGCGCAACGCGGGTGGGCGGCGACTGGTACATCACGGCCGAGTTGCCCGACGGCCGGGTGCTGCTGGCAATCGGGGACGTGGCCGGGCACGGGCTCCCCGCGGCCGCCGGGATGGCCAGGCTGCGCGGCGCCCTGGCCGGCCTGTCGATCACCGGCGCTCCGCCCGAGCAGCTCGTCGGCTGGCTGAACGATCTGGTCCGCC
>JASHUE010000555.1:0-2782 GCA_030040195.1 Streptosporangiaceae bacterium
CGTCAGCCCGGCGCCGGCGCTGCGGCCGGTCAGCCACGCCAGCAGCGCCCGCGTCGGGCCGCTGATCCGGGCGGTCGGCTCAGCCTCGGCCGGCCCGATGCGGTGCGTCCGGCCCGAGTCCACGCTCACCAGCACGGCGGCGGGGCACTCGCGCTCGCGGAAGTCGGCGCTCACCCGCTCCAGGCTCTGCACCGCGAACTCCTCCGGCCAGTGCTCCGGCTGGTAGCCCGCGTCGAGATCGACATGGTGGAATTCCACCTCGGTCAGCCGGCGCCAGAGCGTGTACCAGGCCGGATGCGGACGGCCGCCCGGGCCGTGCACCTCCGCGGCCCAGTCGGCATCGGCCAGGATGGCCGCCTCGGCCGCCAGCGCCGCCGCGGACACCTCGACGTCGTCGATCAGTTCCGCGGCCGGTCGGCCCGCCCCCTCGGTGATGCCGATGTCACGCGCCTCCTGACTCGGGTACTGCGGAGTCTCGACGCCCGTGCGCGCCCAGATCAGGAGGTTACGCAGGCCGTCCGCGTTGCGCGCGATGTGCGTGAGCACGTGGCTGCGGCTCCAGCCCGGTAGCAGCGAGGCCGCTCGGGCCTGCTCGTCGGTGATCCGGGCCGCAGTCTGCAGCAGGCGCTGCGTCGCCGCGTCCACCCTCGGGCCGAGTTCGGCCGCCCGGGCCGCTGAGTCAGCGGGCGAGGCGTCAGATGCGGGGGTCATGGTCCCTGTCTACCAGCAGCGGGTGGTCTCGGGCAGCCGGGCGTTCAGCGCGCCGGTCCCCGAGGTCGTCTGCTCGTCGTCAGCCGGGCCTGCTCCGGAGGCCCGGCCTGCTCCGGAGCGTGGTCGCTGGGAACATATCGCCAGGATGCAGGGTTGTACGGTGGTCGTGGTGCTGCCCGGCGGTGGCCCTTACTGGCACAATGAGCCTCGCGCGGCCGGCGTCGCGCCGGACGACGGGCTGGGCAATCGCTGACGGAAGGCGCCATGGCTGAACCGTGGATCACCGTAGCGGCCGCGGACGTGCAGGTGGGCGACCGGATCCGGCTCGCTACCGGAGCAGAGCTGCTGGTGTCCAGGATTGAGCCTCGCCTGCTCGGCCTGGAGCTGGTGGCGTTCATCGAGGACACGCCCGAGCGGTGGTACAAGCAGGCGATGGTACCGACGGCGGACGTCGACGTGCTGCGGGCGGGCTGACCGGAGTCAGAGTTCAGCAGCCGGGCCGGGTTCGCTGCCAGGAAACTGGCCACTGTTTTGTCGGACGCCGTAGATACGATGACTGAGCGGGCTGGTCGCCCCTCAACTACCCATGCATAGCGGGAGAACTGGGCACAAAGTGGCAGATCGACTTGTTGTCCGCGGCGCGCGCGAGCACAACCTCAAGGATGTGTCTCTCGACCTGCCGCGCGACTCCATGATCGTGTTCACCGGGCTGTCCGGCTCGGGTAAGTCGAGCCTGGCGTTCGACACCATTTTCGCCGAGGGCCAGCGCCGGTACGTCGAGTCGCTGTCGGCCTACGCCCGGCAGTTTCTCGGCCAGATGGACAAGCCCGACGTGGACTTCATCGACGGCCTGTCACCCGCGGTCTCGATCGATCAGAAGGCGGCCGGACGCAACCCGCGGTCCACCGTCGGGACGATCACCGAGGTCTACGACTACATGCGGCTGCTGTTCGCGCGTGTCGGCAAGCCGCACTGCCCGGTCTGCGGCCGCCCGATCGCCCGGCAGACCCCGCAGCAGATCGTCGACAGGGTCCTGGAACTGGAGGAGGGCGCCAGGTTCCAGGTGCTCGCCCCGGTCGTGCGAGGTCGCAAGGGGGAGTACACCGAGCTACTCCGTGATCTCCAGGTCAAGGGCTACTCGCGGGCCAGGGTCGATGGCACGATCATCCGGCTGGACACCGCGGTGTCCGGGGAACTGCCGGCCCTGAAGAAGTACGAGAAGCACGACATCGAGGTCGTGGTCGACCGGCTCGAGGTGAAGGAATCGGCCCGGCGCCGGCTGACCGACTCGGTGGAGACCGCGCTCGGGCTGGCCGGCGGGGTTGTGGTGCTGGACTTCGTGGACCTGCCGGACGACGATCCGCTGCGCGAGCGGATGTTCTCCGAGCATCTCGCCTGCCTGTACGACGACTTGTCTTTCGACGAGCTGGAGCCGCGGTCGTTCTCGTTCAACTCGCCGTGGGGCGCCTGCCCGGACTGCACGGGTCTCGGGACCAAGATGGAGGTCGACCCCGACCTGGTGGTGTCGGATCCGACCAGGACGCTGGCCGAGGGCGCGATCTCGGTGTGGAGCGCCGGGCACGTCAGCGATTACTTCGTCCGCCTGATCGCGGCCCTGGGCGATGCGCTGGGCTTCAGCATTAACACGCGGTGGGAGCGGCTGTCGGCCGCCGCGAAGAAGGCGCTGCTGTACGGCTACGACGAGCAGGTGCACGTCCGGTACAAGAACCGGTACGGTCGCGAGCGGTCGTACTACACGAACTTCGAAGGGGCCATCCCCTACATCGAGCGCCGTCACTCCGATGCTGAGAGCGACTACAGCCGCGAGCGGTTTGCCGAGTTCATGCGCGAGGTGCCGTGCCCGGCCTGCCACGGAGCACGGCTGAAGCCGGTGTCTCTCGCGGTGACCGTCGAGGACCGGTCGATCGCCGACTACTGCGCGCTGCCGATCGGCGAGCTGGCCAAACTGCTGTTGTCGCTCGACCTGTCCGAGCGGGACATGCAGATAGCCAGCCGCATCCTCAAGGAAGTCAACGCCAGGCTCGGCTTCCTGCTCGACGTCGGCCTGGAC
>JASHUE010000556.1:0-5322 GCA_030040195.1 Streptosporangiaceae bacterium
GCCCGCCGAGTTCGCGGCCGGTCGCAGCCAGCGCCGACGGTGTCGCCGTCGTCGTGTGCGCGGTGCGCGGCACCCTCTATGCCTACAGGGACGCGTGCCCGGCCTGCGGCTCACCGCTGGCCGGGGGCCGGCTCGACCGGGAGGTCCTGACCTGCCCCGGCTGCGGCGCGCAGTACAACGCGCGGCTTGCGGGCAAGAGCATCGCGGACCCGGCCGTTCACCTGGACCCGCTCCCGCTGCTGGCCGACAGTCAGGGCGTGCGAGTCGCGATCGGCGAGCGCGTGCGAGCGGGGGTTACAGCGTGAGTGGCGGTGCCGGGCTGCGCCGGTTCGTCCGTCCTGCCGACGGGCCGGTCGCGCCGGCGGATGGCGGCCAGGCGGGGAATGAGTTCGTTCCCGCCCTGAAGGAAATCGTCGGGAACTCCCCTGATCGCCCGGACGACCGCGCGCAGGCACCAGAGAAATGCGAGATGTGCGCCACCGAGGTGCCCGCCGAGCACGGGCACATCGCCGACCTGGAGGCAGCGTCGCTGCTGTGCGCGTGCCGGGCCTGTTATCTGCTGTTCACGCAGCGCACCGCAGGGGGCGGCCGGTACCGCGCCGTGCCGGACCGCTACCTCGCCGATCCCGGCCGGGTTATGTCGGCCGCGCAATGGGACTGCCTGCAGGTCCCAGTCGGGCTCGCCTTCTTCCTGCGCAGCACGCCCGCTGGCGGCGAACTGACCGGCTTCTACCCGAGCCCGGCCGGTGCGACCGAGTGCCGGCTCGACCTCCAGCAGTGGCAGCAGCTCGTGGCGGACTTTCCGCTGCTTGACGAGCCTGAGCCGGACGTCGAGGCGGCGCTGATCAGCCGGTCGGACGACGGGGTCGAGTACTTCCTGGTCCCGATCGACGCCTGCTATGAGCTGGCGGGCCGGATGCGGCTGTACTGGCACGGCTTCGACGGAGGGGCCGAGGCGCGGCAGAGCATCGCTGACTTCCTGGAAATGGTGCGGGGCCATGCGCGAGCGTTCACCGCACCGGACACTTCTGTCCAGCAGGAGGCTGTGACCGGTGGTTGAGCTCGTTTTTGACTGCACCGGCGCCCGCGCGGACCGGTTCGCGGTCGTGCCGCAGATGATCCTGCAGCTGCGGATCAGCGAGACCACGGGGCAGCGGGTCGAGGCGATCGCGTTGCGGTGCCAGATGCGCATCGAGCCGGCGAGGCGGCACTACAGCGATGCCGAGGCGCAGCGGCTCAACGACCTGTTCGGCGAGACACAGCGGTGGGCGGACACGCTCAAGCCGATGCAGTTCACGAACGTGTCCATCATGGTGCCCGGGTTCACCGGCAGCACCGAGATCGACGTGCCGGTGCCGCTCAGCTATGACCTGGAGGTCGGCACCACGCGGTACTTCGCCGGGCTGGAGGGCGGCGAGGTGCCGTTGCTGCTGCTGTTCAGCGGGAGTGTGTTCAGCGTGGCCGAGGGGAAGATGGCGGTTACGCAGGTGCCGTGGAGCAAGGAAGCCGCCTATCGGCTGCCGGTCAGCCTGTGGCGGGAAGCGGTCGACGCGCACTTCCCCGGCTCTGCGTGGATCCGGCTGTCCACGGCCACCATCGACGAGCTGCTGCTGTTCAAGAACCGCAGAGCGTTGCCCACGTGGGAGGCCACGATGCAGGCCCTTCTGGCGGCGGCGGCCGAGCACTGCGAGCCGTCCTCATGAGAATCAACGCGGATCACCTCGATCACGCCCGCCGGGTCGCGGACGCGATCCTTTACGAGGGTTACCTGCTGTACCCGTACCACAAGTCCGCGCAGAAGAACCAGGTCAGGTTCCAGTTCGGGGTTCTGATGCCGCCAGGCTACGCGCGCCTGGACGCCTGCGAGCCGCACGCGAGCCAGACGGAGTGCCTGGTGGAGTGCCGCGACGACGCGGAGGTCCGCGTGCTCGTCCGCTTCCTGCACCTGCAGCGCCGGCAGGCGCAGAGTGTGTCACCGGAGACCGGCGACCTGGACGACGTCGGGACCGTGTGCATCGACGGCGCCGAGTACACGAGCTGGGACGAGGCGGCCGAGCGTGAGCAGCAGATCACTGCCGAAATCGGCGCGTTGCTCGCCGCGGACCAGAACATCGAGTTCCACATCGGTTCGGGCGAGTCGACCGAGGAACTGACCGACTGCCGCGGGCGCCAGGCGGGCTGCCTCGTCCGGCGGTGGAGCGCGCTCGACGGCGTCATCCGGCTGCACGCCGAGCGGGTGGCCGGGCCGTATCAGGCCCTCAAGCTGACGGTGCGGGTGGAGAACTGCACTGCACCGTCGGCCGAGATGCGGACCCGCGCTGACGGGCTGCGGCACGCGCTGATCGCGGCGCACTCGCTGATCGGCGTCCCTGGCGGGACATTCCTGTCGATGACTGATCCGCCTGAATGGGCGGCGGCGGCGGTGGCCGCCTGCCAGAACGTCGGCACCTGGCCGGTGCTGGCCGGGCCTGAAGACTGCCGGGACCTGCTGCTGTCCTCGCCGGTGATCCTCTACGACCACCCGGAGGTGGCCGCGGAGAGCGCGGGCGACCTGTTCGACGCTACCGAGATCGACGAGATCCTGACGCTCAGGACGCTGACCCTCACCGAGGCCGAGAAACGGCAGGCCCGTGCGACCGACAGCCGTGCGGCCGACCTGATTGACCGTCTCGACGACCTCCCCGGGGAAATGCTCGAGCGCATGCACGGGGCGATCAGGTACCTGCGGGCTGCGCCGGCCGGGAGCGCGGCGCTGACCGAGCCGCGCGTGTCGCCGCCGGGAGGAGCATCGGCCTGGCCGGACCGAGGGTCGGCCCTGCCCGACGGAGGGATCGACTGGCCGGGGCCGCAGATCACCGACCGCCCGTCGATGCCGTGGTGGGACCCGGGGGCCGACGCCACGGTGTCGCCCAGGACCGACTCCGTTGTGGTCGACGGCGTTCGCATTGCGAGTGGCAGCCGCGTCGTGATGCGGCCGGGTGCCCGGCGGGCTGACGCGCAGGACCTGTTCCTGGCCGGGCGCGAGGCCATCGTCGAGGCGGTGCTCAACGACGTGGACGGCCAGATCCACCTGGCCGTAACGCCGGCCGACGATCCCGCCGCCGACCTGCAGCGCAGTCATGGACGCTTTCTGTACTTCGCGCCGGATGAGGTGCAGCCCATGGATGCCGAGTTCCGCGCCGAGGGCCGAGACTCCCCTGGCTAATGGTGCGTCGGCTGGAACCGGGAGTGAACGGAGGGAGGAAAGATGATCACAAGGCTGATCAAGGCCGCGCTCCTGGCGGCCGTGCTCGCCGCGATCGTGGCATCCGTGCCGGACGTCAAGCGCTACCTCGAACTGCGCGATATGTGACGCTCACCTGGCTTTCCGCGCATGGCAACCCCCACGAGAAGGCAGACCATGGAGACACTGCTCGGGTTCGTGGCCGGCTATATGGCCGGCTGCAACGATGGAAAAGACGGCATCAAGCGGCTACGGGAGTCCGTCAAGGCGATCGTTGAGTCCGGTGAGGTCAGACGGCTGGCAGGTGAGGCCGTGACCGTAGCCGAGGCGGCGGTGCGGCGCGCGGCGGCCCGCCAGGGCTTCGACAGCCTCGGCGACACCGTCACCACCGTGACCGACATGCTGGCCCATCGCGCCGCCGCGATCGGCCGGGGTAATCGCGCTGCCTGAGCCTGGCATTAAAGCGGCTGACCTGCGGCACTAGAGCCGCCAGGTACCGGCCGCCGTACGCGCGGCCCGGCCATGCTGGCGTGCCCAGCCGATGGCCGCGCGCCGGCCGTCACCGTCCCGTCAGCTCTTTACGGTCTCACGTGGTCGCGAGATTTGGCACCATGTGGGGGTGGAAGCTCTACTTATCCTGATGGACGGCTCGGCGGCGCCCGCGGACAAGGCCGGGATCGAGCAGGCGCTGCGCGACGACAAGCTTCTCTGGCTTGACGTGCTCGGGCCCACCCCGGAAGACGTCGCGGTGCTCACCGACATCTTCAAGCTGCACCCGCTCGCGGCGGACGACCTGACCGAGTTCGGGCAGCGCCCGAAGATCGAGGACTTCGGCAACCTCGTGTACATGGTCAGCTACGGCGTCAAGGGCAGCGACAATGACCTGACCGAGGTGCATTGCTTCTTCGCGGAGAAGTTCCTGGTCACCGTCCGCCGCGACGGCTGCCACTCACTCGAGCAGATGCGCGACCGGATCGGTTCCGCGAACGGGCAGCTGCCCGCGCCCGGCGAGAGCCGGCCGACCCGGCTGATCCTGCTCCACAACATCATGGACAGCCTCATCGACAGCTACTTCCCCTCGCTGTCGGCCTTCGACGACCGCATCGACGAGTTGCAGGAGATGATCTTCTCCAACCCGAGCAACGAGCAGCTGGCCGAGCTGTTCACCATGCAGCGGTGGCTGGTCAGCGTGCGCAAGCTAATCTCGCCGCAGCGCGACGCGATGGCCTCGCTGGTGGCCGGGATGGTCACGCTGCCGGGTATGAGCGCCGAGAGCGACCCGTACCTCCGGGACCTCTATGACCACCTCATCCGGATCAGCGACCTGATCGACAGCTACCGTGACCTCCTGACCAATGCCATGGACGCGTACCTGTCGATGGTGTCGAACAACCTCAACCAGGTGATGAAGCAGCTCGCGATCATCGCGACGATCTTCCTGCCGCTGTCGTTCCTGACCGGATTCTTCGGTCAGAACTTCGCCTGGCTGGTCAACCGGCTCGGCAGCCTCTCGGTGTTCTTCATCGTGGGTATCGGCAGCGAGCTGGTCGCGGTGGCCGGGCTGTACTGGCTATTCCGGCGGCGCGGCTGGATCGGCGCCCCTCGCCAGTCCAAGCTCGCGGCCGCGGTCGCTAGCCGCGGCGCCACCGGGGCTGGGGCCGGCGGCGGGAGCGCCGCCGCTAACGGATCCGCCGCCAACGGGACCCAGGTCAGCCCGCATCAAATACCGTCTTGGCTGACCGCCATCACCCGCGATCGCCGCTGGCGACCGAAGCCGGCGCCAGGGCAGGCAGGCGAGGGCCAGCGCGCCCG
Source organism: Streptosporangiaceae bacterium (assembly GCA_030040195.1). Taxonomy (GTDB): domain Bacteria; phylum Actinomycetota; class Actinomycetes; order Streptosporangiales; family Streptosporangiaceae; genus JAJYUU01. The sequence goes on from JASHUE010000556.1 coordinate 5,036, forward strand.
CAGCGGGTAGCGTGACCAGCGCGGGCAGCTGATAGCGCCAGGAATACACGAACACGTCGGAGACCAGCAGCAGGCTGACCGCGGTCACGACCATCACGAAGCAGGCTCGGGCCAGTTCCCGGCGGGCAGGGCTGATTCGGCGGCGGAAGGCGACCACCGCGCCCGCCAGCCCGCCGAGGAGGCACGCCAGCAGCAGCGGCCCGGGAGTGTAGCTACCGTCCAGCTGGTAGCCGCGCAGGAACCGGGCGACCGGCAGCCAGACGCTCGGCTGCCCGCCGCCGAACTGG
>JASHUE010000557.1:0-4313 GCA_030040195.1 Streptosporangiaceae bacterium
TCTTCCTGCTCATCCCTGGCCTGCACCTGCTGGATCTAGCGGGGCCGGCGCAGGCGTTCGGCACCGCCGCCGGCCTGGGCTGCCGTTACGAGCTGGTCTACGTCGCAGAGCAGGGGGACGTCCCGACTGCACAGGGCGTTACCATGACGGCAACCGCGGACTGGCCCGCACTCGCCGAAGACGATCTCATCATCGTCCCCGGCTGGCGGGCCAACCCCGTGATCGCCGGGACTGGCCCGCTGGCCGACGCCTCGCTCACGGCCCTCGCCGCCCATCACGCACGTGGCGGCACCGTGGCAAGCGTCTGCGCCGGGGCCGACGCCCTCGGCCGAGCAGGTCTCCTGGACGGTCGCCGCTGCACCACACACCATGACATCCAAGACGAGCTCGCTAGGCGCTACCCCGCGGCGACGGTCATCCGCGACGTGCTCTATGTCGTCGACGGGCGGGTCGCGACCTCGGCGGGGATTGCCAGCGGTATCGACCTGGCCCTGCACCTTATCGCTGTCCGGGACGGCCCGGCTACAGCCGCCCGGGTCGCCCGGGAGATGGTCGTCTACGCCCGCCGCAACGGAGACGAGCCGCAGGCCAGCACCATGCTGCGGCACCGCAACCACCTCAGCGACACCGCGCACCGGGCCCAGGATCACATCGAGGCGCGGTTCGCCGACCCGCTGCCGCTCGCAGAGATCGCCAGCTCGTGCGGGGTCAGCGAGCGGACCCTCACCCGCAGGTTCACCGAGGCGACTGGCCTCACCCCGCTGCGCTACCAGCAGCTGCTACGGGTGGAGCGGGCCGAGCACCTGATCGGCCACGGTGCCACCGTTGAGGCCGCGGCCCGCACGGTCGGCTTCCAGGACGCCCGCATGCTCCGCCGCCTCCGCGCCCGCGCACCAGCCTGAAGGGCCGCGGGCGACGCCCGGCAGTGACGAAGGTGCGCGCGTTGCGGCACAGTTCCGCTGCGCTAGCCAGGGCGGTGGTCCCCGAACAGCAGCGAGTCCAGTCCTCTGCGCACACCCACCACGCCGGCCACGTTGCGCACCGCCAGCAAAGTCCCGGCCACATAAGGGGCGGGAGTCAGGCCCGGGTCATGGCGCATGATCAGACGCTCGCCCGGCCCGCCGAACACGACTTCGGTGGTGACCACGAAGCTAGGGAGGCGCACCGAGTGGACCCGGGTACCGGCGACCTCGGTGCCGCGGGCCTCAACCGGTCCGTGCAGGTCTGACAGCGGCACCGTGACGGCCGGCGCATGGACCTGCGCCAGAGTCTCGGCGAGTTCGCGCGAGGTACCGCTGGGCACGTCGGGCTTATCGTCGCTGGCATAGTCGATGATCTCCCAGCAGTCCAGGTGCCGCGCGGCCATGGAGGCGGCGCGGCGAAGCACCGCGGCCATGACGGAGAAGTTGCCGGCCGCGATGACGCCCACGCTGCGGTCACGGGCGAGGCGGTCAAGTTCCCCATAGTCCTGCGAGGTCAGGCCGCTGGAGCCAATCACCGCGTGAACCCCGGCCTGGACCGCGGTCCACACGTTGTTCCTCACGGCGGTGGCGCTGGTGTAGTCAATGAGAACGTCAGCCTGCGCGGCCTCCAACGCGTCAGCCACGGTGGCATAGACCGAGCCAAGGCTCGTGGAGCCAGCGGCCCGAGCCAGGCTCTGCCCTGCCGCGGTCCGGGACACGCCCGACGACAACATCAGGTCATCGGCTTGGTCGATCGCGGCGACGATCGGGGGTGCGGTCCACCCGGTGACACCGGCGAAACAGACAGTGACCATGGGCCGACTCTACGCACCAAGGATCGCCCGGGAGTTCAGTGATCACCGTGGATCTGGCGCACGTTAAGCAGATCTATAGATCCACGACGAATGCATTAACTGGAACTTTCAGAGCGACAGAGGGAGCCTGAGTGGGTGACTCGGGACTGGCGCGTGACACCGGCGGCAGCGACGACTGTCGTTGCGTGGGCTGCGGCGTTCGTGGCGATCCGGATCGCGGCACGCTCCTTCGGCCCGGGTGAGCTGACGGTCGGCCGTCTTCTGATCGCTTCGGCGGTGCTGGCGTCTTTCCTCCCGATCCTCGGGCCGGTGCGTCTTCCGGAACCTCGGGATCTGCCGCGGATCGTTGCCTGCGGCCTCACCGGGATGGCGGGCTACCAGTACCTCCTCAATTCCGGAGAGCGAACGGTCTCAGCCGGGGGCGCGAGCCTGCTGGTGAACACGAGCCCGATCTTCGCGGCGACGCTCGCCTGGCTAGTACTGGGCGAGAACGTTACCGCCAGGGGGCGTACCGGGCTCGCTGTTGGCTTTTTCGGCGCAATGATCATGACGATCGGCCAGGGGAACGGGATCGAACTCAGCGACCACGCCGTTCTCGTACTGGGAGCGGCGGCTCTCTTCGCGCTCTTCTTCGTCGTTCAAAAGCCACTGCTGGCTCGGTACAGTAGCTTCGAGTTGACGTGCTATGCCACGTGGTCCGGTTTCATCCTGACGACGCCATTCCTGGTCTCTCTCGCGTCGCAGGCTCGTCACGCCCAACCGCACCCGATCGAGGCCATGCTCTTCCTTGCGGTCGTCTCCAGCGCTCTCGGGTTCGTGACCTGGGCCTACGTACAACGGCATCTGCCGGTCGCCACCGCGGTCAACATTCTGTATCTGGTTCCGTTCACCGCCATCGGAATCGGGTGGATTGCCCTCAGCGAATCGACCCACACGCTGGCGATTGTCGGCGGCGTGATCGCGCTCGCGGGCGTTGGGCTCACCCGGAGTACGTCACGGATTCGGGATCTACTGCCCGGCGTCATGCGGAGGCCAGCAGAACCAACCGTCGATGACCCGCGTCCGAGCCCCAGATGACGGCTGAAAGGCACGGCGTAGGCGCTGACAGCGATATCGAGATCGACAGAAGGAGACACTGTGCGCGCTCTTCCCGAGTTCCGGCTTGAAACTTACTTCTCCAAGTGGGAGTTCACGGCGCGTTACCACCTCACCGCATCGGACGCGCAGTCAATGCGGCTAACCGAGCTGCTTGCCCTGGCCGACGACGACGGACGGCAACGCTGGGAGGCACTCGAACTCGGCTACACCACGACCTGGGGATTGCGGGCGCTGCGCGAGGAAATTGCCCGCACCTATGACAACGTCAGGCCGGATGACGTCGTGTGCTTCGCCGGGGCCAGCGAACCGGTCGTCCACGCGATGCGGGCACTGCTCGACGCCGATTCCCATGCCGTGGTTATCACCCCCAACTATCAGTCCGCCGAAGCGGTCCCGTGCGCAATCGGGGCGGCGACCGGAGTCCCGCTCCGGCCCGAGGACGGCTGGGCGCTCGACCTCGACGCCGTTCGCCGGGTTCTGCGGCCCAACACAAGAGTCATCTCAGTAAACTTCCCCAACAACCCGACCGGCGCCATGCCTGACCCGGGTACCTGGAAGGGTCTTGTCGCACTGTGCGACGAGCGAGGTATCCGCTTGTTCAGCGACGAGGTCTACCGGGGCCTGGAGATCCCGCCGCAACAGCAACTTCCTCAGGCGGCAGACCTATCCTCGACTGCGCTCTCACTGAACGTGATGTCCAAGGCCTATGGGCTGCCTGGCCTGCGGATCGGCTGGATCGCCTGCCGTGACCGGCACGTCCTCTCCAAGCTTGAGCGAGCCAAGCATTACACGTCTATCTGTAACTCAGCCCCGAGCGAGGTACTCGCGCTGATTGCCCTGCGCGCGCGCGAACGCATTCTTGACCGCAACCGCCGGATCGTGCGGGATAACGTCCGCATCTTCACGGAGTTCTTCGCCGCCTACCCGCACCTATTCGAGTTCACCCCGCCGCAGGGCGGTTGTGTCTGCTTCCCCCGCTACACCGGTGAGGACGGCGTCGAGACAATGTGCAGCGACCTCGTCGAAGAAGCCGGAATCCTGCTGCTGCCCGCCAGTATCTACCGCTCCGAACTCAATAGCGTGGCCACCGATCGCTTCCGGGTCGGCATCGGGCGAGCCCATCCGCAGGAAGCTCTCGGCGTATGGGCGGACTGGCTCGCCGCCCGGTGAACCGGCCGTCGGCGCGGCCGGCCCGGCGGTCGCCGCCGCGCTAGATCGGCTGCGTAGTCTCCCGAGTTTGGAATTTACGTGCCTCGGCATTGGTGCAGTCAAGCAGCGCGACGATAGCCGGGAGGGCACGCGAGCCTTGCCGTAGGGCCAGGTAGATGGTTCGGCTGATCGGCGGATCGATCGACTCCAGCAGGCGAATGTGCCGTCGGTCAGCCTTGAGACGCAGGTCGTCGGCCACCATCGCTGGCAGGAGTGTCATCCCGTATCC
>JASHUE010000558.1:0-8312 GCA_030040195.1 Streptosporangiaceae bacterium
GGTCAGGCAGACCCGCCAGTTCGGGTTGGTCGCCGGGGCCAGGGCCAGGTGCTGGAGGAGCGAGGTGTCCATGAGCCAGTGATTGACCGGGATCACCGCACCCAGCAGGTCCAGCATGAACGCCCAGGCGACAATCACCCAGCAGGCCACGGCGGCCAGCCGCGGCACGAAACCCAGCAGCAGGACGCCGAGGCCGCCCAGCGCGACGCTCGGAGCCGCGCTGTTCAGACCCGCCTGCGCCAGTTGCCCTACGCCCAACCCGGTGTGCTCCGCGGCCGCCGCGATCCAGAACACCATCGCGCCGAGCACGGCGGCCACGATCACGACCGCCAGCATGAGCGCCACGCGGCCTGCCAGCCAGCGCTGCCTGCTCACCCGGCGGACGAGCAGATTGTCCAGGTAGCCCTCGGCCTCGTCCTCACGCAGCTTGCCGACGGCGCTGGCGGCGTAGGCCATGAGTAGCGTCGCGAGCAGCAGGAAGATGATTCCGGCATAGACCCGCGCCCCGGTGCTGACCAGGTCCGGCTGCAACGCATGCGTGAGGTCGCCGGACAGGCGCTGCAGGCTGCCTGAGGTCGCGAACGCCTGGCCAGCCGAGCGCGCCAGCGCCCCGTACAGCACCCCGGCCCCGACAACCAGCGCGAGCCAGCGCGTCGTTGCCTGCCAGGACAGCCGAACCGCGATCCCGATGGGGCTGCCCAGCAGCGCGTTGCGTGGCTCCGCGGTGTCAGCGTCGGTCAGCAGGCTCGCGCCCAGGTCGCGCCGGGCAGCGAGAAACAGGGTTGTCCAGGTGCAGGCACCGACCAGGCCGGCGATGGGCAGCAGCCACACGGCCTGCGGCCGGCCGAGGGCGTGCACTTGCTCCACCCAGCCGAGCGGGCTGACATAGACCAGGAAGTGCGCGCTGCGGGCCGCGTCCCCGGCCGCCCGCAGCAGAAACGCCGCGGCAAAGATCCCCGCAGCCAGCGCCGCTGCCCTGGCCCTGGTGGGCATGACCTGGCTGGCAACCGCGCCGATCGCGAGGAACTCTGCCGCGGGCGCGACCACGGCCAAGCCAAACAGCAGGGCCTGCCCTGCGCTGATGTGCACGCCGGGCGAGATTCCCGACAACCTCGTCAGCACCGTCACCGCCAGGTACATCGCCAGCAGTCCCGCCCCGAGGCCCGCCAGCGCCGCCGCGGTCGCGCGTCCGGGAGTTGTCCGGCCGGCCAGGACGAGCTCCCAGCGGCCCGACGCTTCCTCACCGCGCAGCGTTCTGGTGGCCACGATCAGCCACAGGACCGGGCCGACGATCGCCGCGACGCCCGTCACGCGCCAGTCGACGAATCCGGCCGCGCTGGTGATCCGAGCCGCCTGGCCCAGCAGCACCTTGAGGCCGGTCGACGCAGCCAGGTTGTTCAGTACCTCAACCCGCTGCGCGGCTGTCGGCGCGATCAACCGGAACCCGACGGCAGTCGCGAAAACGTAGACGCCCAGGGCGATCCCGGCCGCCGCGCCGACGCGGAGGGCCCGGGCACCGACGAACCGTGCCACCGTGCCCTGAGGTGGCCGATACACGCTGAGTCCCGACGCTGGCGCCGTTCCCGCCGTCGCGGTGCCGGTCATGGCCCGCTAGCCATCGCCGTCTGCCGCCGATGCGTCCCGCGGATCCCCGTAGATCGTCAGGAACAGCTCCTCCAGCGACGGCTCGCGGCTGAGCAGGGAGTCGGGCCTGGCCGCGGCGAGCGCCGCCAGCAGGTCGGCGACCGGGCCGCGCACCTGGCAGGTGAGCTGGCGCCCGGCGACGGTGACCGCACTAACTCCGGGCATCCCGGTCACATCCGGCGGCTGGCCAGGGAACGTGGCCTCGACCGTCAGCGCGGACAGGTGCCGCAGCTGGGCGAGCGTGCCGATCTCGACCAGCCGGCCGCGGCGCAGGATCGCAACCCGATCGCACAGCGCTTCGACCTCGGACAGCACATGGGAGGACAGGAATACGGTCTGGCCTCGTTCGGCGGCCTCGCGGATGCTCATGCGGAACGCCTGCTCCATCACCGGGTCGAGCCCGGCGGTCGGCTCGTCAAGTACGAGCAGGTCAGCCCGGCTGGCCAGGGCGGCGATCAGGTTGACCTTCTGGCGGTTGCCCTTTGAGTAGGCCCGGATCCTCATCGCGGTATTGAGGTCGAACCTCCGGATCAGCTCGTTCCGGTAAGCCAGGTCAGTCTGGCCCTGCAGCCGGGCCAGCAGCTCCAGGGTCTCAGCGCCGGTCAGCGACGGCCACAGCGTGGCCTCGCCCGGGACGTAGGCAACACGCGCGTGTACGGCGATCTTGTCAGCCTGGGCGTCCAGCCCGAATATGTCCGCAGTGCCGGCCGTGGGCCGGATCAGGCCGAGCAGCAGCCGGATCGTCGTAGTCTTCCCGGCGCCGTTGGGACCGAGGAACCCCAACACCTCGCCCGTGCGCACGTCCAGGTCAAGCGCGTCCAGCGCGGTGAGCCGGCGGTAGCGCTTAGTCAGCCCTCTGGTGCGGATGGCGATGCCCGACCCCGGCCGAGTCTGCGTGCCGCGCACTGGATCCACGGCCGCTGCACGCGCCATCGTCAGCGGCCGCGCGCCGGCGCGCGCGGCATCGACTGGTGCCGGTAAAAGGCGCCGGCGCTGCGGCTGAAGAGGAGCAGGACGACCGCCAGCCCGATGAGCCACTGCGCGCCGACGACGACCAGGTCCGCCGGCGCGTAGGCGGCCGCGCCCGCCGCGAACTTGCCGAGCACGATCAGCGTGTACATGCCGAAGACGCCGGCGAAGGCCGACCGTGCCCACCGGTGCCCGCGGCCGTTGGCCCAGGCCAGCCACAGCCACAGGCAGCAAGGCACCGGAACGGCCAGTTCAATAAACAGGAGCAGGTCGTGCCAGTGCCCGGCCAGGAACGACGCGTGCTGCCGGACGAGAGCGGACTGCACACCGGATGCGGTCGCAAGCGCGATGACCAGGCCCGCGATCTCTGTCGCCGCGCCGAACCGCATCAGCCGGATCGCCCTCGTGACCGCGCGCGGAGGGCTCGACCGGCCGGGACCCAGACGCATGCGAACGGCGCTCCCGAGCACATCCGCGCACTCGGCCGGACCCGGCCAGCGCTGGCCCGTCCGCGCGCAGGCCATCAGCACAGCGAGGATCTCGTCCTCGCTGTCGCGCCGGAAGAAGCGCGGATAGCAGGCCAGCAACCGCCGGTACCTGCCCTCGAGAATCGCGTCCCCTCCCGGATGAGCGGTCCAGACCCGCGCACTGCGAGGAGATGCCACGGACCGAGTTCTACGGCCGCTCATGAGGCCGCGTCCCGCGCCGGGCTCAGCCGTAGCAGCGCAGTCGTCGCGTTGGCGCGCAGTCGCGTCGCCTCGGCGGAGAGGCGACGGCTCCCGGCCGGAGTGAGCCGGTAATAGCGGCGCAGCCGGTTATCCACGATCGCCTCGCGGTCCACCGCGATGAGCCCGTCCGCCCGCAGCCGCTCGAGCGCGGTGTACAGCGTGCCTGGCCGAAGGCGCACGTCGCCGGCGGAGATCTCCCGGACGTCAGCGATGATCCCGTAACCGTGCTGGCTGCCCGAGGCGAGCGCCGTGAGGATGAGGAACGTCGCCTCCTGCATAGCACGCTGTGTCATACCTCCGTTATATATCGCTGAGCTAGCGGTAGCAAGTAACTGAGGGACGCGGGCAAAAGGCCGACGCCGGCGTCTCGGGGCCAGCGCAGGTCGCTGCCCCCGGGCACATTACGCCCTGAGAGGAATCGCGCGGGCCGCCGGGCACATAGTCAAGATATGACTTGTTATCTCTACTGAGGCGCCGTAGCCTGACGATATATCGAGAAGGTATCGCGAGAGAGACGGGGAGCAGCCATGGCGGCAGGAGCAGCGTTCGGTGGTTGCGACTTCGACGCCGGGCTAACTGACGCGCTGAAGTTCGCGGAAAACGTGTTTAAGCAGGCCAAGCGGTACGCCAAGGCCACGGCCCAGGGCGAGCAGCGCCGGGGTCCCTGGGAGCAGGGTTTCCGGGGGCGCGGGCCGGCCGGCCACTGGGGCGGAGGCTTCGTCGGCGCTCGCGGCGGCTGGTGGCCGGGCCCGCCTGGTCCGCCAGGACCGGCGCGGGGGCCGAAGGCGAGCCGCGGCGATGTGCGGGCCGCGATCCTCGCGCTGCTGAAGGAAGGCCCCCGCAACGGCTACCAGATCATGTCCGAGATCGAGGAGCGCAGCCGCGGCGCCTGGCGTCCCAGTCCGGGCGCGGTCTATCCCGCGCTGTCGCAACTGGCCGACGAGGGCCTGGTCGCGGACGAGAAGGCAGACGGGCGCAGGGTGTTCCGCCTTACCGACGCGGGCCGCCGGTACGTGGAAGAGCACCCGGAGATGGCGCGCGGCGCCTGGGAGTCCTCGGCGCAGCAGGAGGCCTGGGAGGTGCCGGGGCTGTTCGCCGAGGCGGCCCGGCTCGGCGCAGGCATCGTGCAGATCGCGCATGCAGGCACGCCCGACCAACTGCGCGCGGCCGAGCGCCTGCTGCAGCGGACGCGCCGTGAGCTTTACCAAATCCTCGCCGACGACGCCGAGGACGCGGACGAGGAAGACCGGGACGAGTAGGTAAGACGGGGGACGCAATGGACGATCGCATACGGGTGTCTGACGCCGACCGGGAGCAAGTGACGGCGCGCCTGCGCGAGCACTACGCCGAGGGACGGCTCACCCAGGAAGAGCTGGACGAGCGCATTACCGCGACGCTCAACGCGAAGACGTTCGGGGACCTGCGCCGCATCATGTCCGACCTACCCGAGCCGGAGCCGGCTGGCGCGCAGGCCAGGCCTGGTCCGGCCGGAGGCTGGGGGCCACCGCCGTGGACTCCTGGCCCGTTCCGTTACCGGCGAGGGCCGCGGCTGCTGCCACTGGTGCTGCTCCTGCTCTTCCTGATGCTGATCCTGCCTGGTGGCGGATGGGTGTTCTTCGGGATCTTCAAGGTCCTCCTGCTGCTCTGGATCGTCGCGTGCATCGCGGGGGTCTTCGCCGTAGCCAGGATCCGCCGCCGCGTTCGCCGCCACATGCAGTCGGGCTGGAACCGCGAGTCGTGGGGCGGGCCGTTCTGGGGCGGCGGCGTCTGGGGTGGGTCCACCAGAAACACCCAGTGGCACGACGACTCTGATGACTAACTCGGTCCACCGCCCGGCTCTGGTGACTCCCCCGTGATCACCGGCGCCGGGCGGGCCTTTGCCCAGGCCAGCTTCGGGGAATCGTCAACAGCCATTCTCCCGATTAGCCTGGCCCATCCCGTTCGCCGCTCCTATGTTTAATGTGAGCTATCGGGGCAGGTTGCAGCTAATCGTGCGCACGGCCGAGGGACGTGCGCGGGGAGGTGCGAACCTTTGTGGCGGGGAAGGCGCCGCATCCGCCGGCTAGAGGACGAGCTAACCGCGGCCAGGGCCGAGCAGGCTGATCTGCGCCGCCGTCTCGAAGTCTTCGAGATGATCGCCGGAGCCGCCGGAACCGCGCTGCCGGAACCGCAGCGGCACGAAGTGCACTCGCCTGCGAGCCCGGTGCCCGCCAGCCTGGCGGCGGCGGCGCGCACAGTGAGTCCGGATGAAGCGCCAGTCATGCTGAAGGTCGGGGGCACGGAGATAATCGCGATCATCGGCGGTCCTGGGGACCCGCGCGAGTGGTGGTCGGCGGTCTGCGAGGTCGCCGGGCCGCCCGGGGATGCCACGTGATCCGCGTCGAGCACCGGAGCCTGCCCGCTGGCCTCAGCGCGGTCGCGCGGCGCGGGGAACGCGGTGACCTGACGATCGTCGTTTCCGGGAGGCTCGACCCCAGCCGTCAGCGAGCGGCAGTTCGGGCCGCCCTGCGCGCCGCGCGACAGCACGACTGGAGGCTTGGCCTGCTGCCGTTGCCGGCACTGATCTTGATATCCGCGACCCGCTCGGCCCTGGCCAAGCTCGGCCAGTTCCTCCGGGCGCACACTCTCGCCACCGCCCTCGCGGCAACCGCGACGGCTGGCGTTGTCACGGCGGGCGTGCTCGTCCTCGCGGCGCCTGCATCGCACCTGCCATCAGGCGCATCGGCGCCAGGTCCGCCCGGCTACCAGCAGTCGCCGGGGGCGAGCCAGCCGATGACGCCAGGCCGGCCGCGCGCCCGCACCGGGCCCGGCGCGTCCGCCCCAGCACATGTCGCCGCCTCCGGTCCGGGCGACGTCTCGGTCGTCAGCCCGCGACCGACCCCCAGTCCGCAGCCTTCGCCATCGACGAGTACCTCGCCACCCAGCGGGCCGGCGCCGAGCCCGACGCGCTCGGCATCGCCGCCTGAGCCATCGCCCGCGCCAAGCTCGTCACCGTCGGGAGGTTCGCCGGGCGGCGGAACGTGCCTGAGGATTCTCGGCATCGTGATCTGCTTGTGAACTCGGCCCGCCGCAGCGGTCGCCCCCGACCCGGCGCGGACCTACCGCCCGCGTGCTCAGGCGCGGCGCCGGTCGACGTCGGATTCTTCCTCCGCGGCAGCCTCGCTCTCACGCCAGTTCCTGGCCAGGGCGATGAGCCCGCGGACGACTTCTGGCGGCAGACCCGGTGTGCCGGCCAGGTACTCAAGCGTGGAGTCGGCGACTTGCTGGTTCCCTGACGGGGCAGGCGCGGCGACTGGCTCGCCGCCCGCCAGGATGCGACGGCACGACCCCGGAGCCCACCCAAGCTGGTTCTCGATCGCGCCGAGCGTGCTCGCCGAAACGCGCTGCCCGTTCTCGAGCTTCCCGAGCGTGCGCTCGGTCACCCCGGTGGCCGCCGCGAGCGCACGCCGATCTCGCATGCCGAGCGCGACCCGCCGAGCGACGACGTAGTCGGCAAGCCGCCGCCAGTTCTCACCGGCCATCGCAAGTCCCTTCGACGCTGAGCATGTCGCGCCAGCGAGCCAGACGACAACCCTAACCCTGTGTCACTTCCGTTCCTTTCCCATGTGCCTTACGCCCAACGGCGTGCCGTGGTCAGGCGCGCGCTACAGCGCGAGGCTAGCCCTGCCACTATATTGACTTCTCTTCCTCTTTCTTCCTAAACTGTGCGTACCAGGTATCCAGATGCAATGATCCAGCTCCGGATCTGCAGCACCACCTGGCGGGCGGTCCGTGGCCCCCAGGGCCCGGAGTCTGGAGTGTTATGGGCGACACCGGCATGGTCAGCGGCGCGCCCGACGCACCAGACTGTTCCGCGTCCGGGCACGGCTCCCGCAACGGAGGGGGCAGGAGCCGTGCCAGGATCGCGGACGCTGCCGTCCGCCAGGCTCTCGGCACTCTGTATCAGGCGCACTACTGCTCGCTGGTCCGGCTGGCGGCGCTCCTCACCGGTGACGCTCAGCTGGCCGAAGAGGTCGTCGCCGACTCGCTGGTCGCGCTGGCCAGCTGCCCGCCGGCGGCGAAGGCACCGGAGCGGGCCCTCTTCCACCTGCGCCAGCAGGTGGTCATCAGGTCTCGCCGCGCCGCGCGTTCCCGCTCGACATCGCGGCGCGGCGAGCCCGGCCACTGGCTGCCCGGCTGGGAAGCCACGCCGTCACTGCGGGCGCTCGGGTCGCTGTCTGCTTGTCAGCGTGAGGCGATCGTGCTCGGCCACTATCTCGACCTCGGGGACGGCGAGATAGCGGCGGTCATGGGTGCAAGCCGCCGGGCGGTCCGGAGGTTCATGGCCAGTGCCCAGGGCGCGATGCTGTCCGTCAGCGGCGACGAGCCGGATGCTGTCGGGCCAGACGGCGGCGGGCAATAGCGGGAACGAGGTCGGGTCCACCCTCCTGTCCCCCGGAGATCGGCAGTCATCCGACCGCAGGCAGGGCGGCCTCGATCAGGTGCGGGCCTGGCTCCGTCAGCGCGTGCTCCAGTTGCGCAGCGAACTCTTCCGCGGTCACCGCCCGGCTGCCCGGCACTCCCATCCCGGCCGCCAGCGCGGTGAAGTCCAGGGTCGGCCTGGACAGCTCGAGCAGGCTCCGCGCGAGGCCTCCGGTCGTCGTCGCCCCGGTCCGCTCGAGTTCCATGTTGAGTACCGCGTAGGAGCGGTTGCTGAATATCACCGTGGTGATGTCGAGCTGCTCGCGGGCGTGGGTCCAGAGCGCGGAGATGGTGTACATCGCGCTGCCATCCGCTTCCAGCGCGAGGACTGGCCGGCCGGGGCAGGCGACCGCCGCGCCGGTGGCCACCGGCAGCCCCTGACCGATCGCGCCGCCCGTGAGTGTCAGCCAGTCGTGTGACGGGGCGCCGGCGGTCGCGGCCGGCAGCCAGATGCCCGAGGTGTTCGCCTCGTCGCAGACGATCGCGTCCTCGGGGAGGAGCGCACCGATG
>JASHUE010000060.1:0-2851 GCA_030040195.1 Streptosporangiaceae bacterium
CTGACCCACGCGCCGCCGGGAGCCGTGGAGTCCTGGACCGTGAGGTTCCTGGCGCGGATGGCCGCCTGCTGGTCGGCCAGGGCAGCGCCGACGACGTAGTCGAGCGGCAGCAGCGCGTACCCGGGCAGGTTCCGGTGCTGGGCCCTGGCCAGCACCAGGAACGCCTCGAGCAGGCTGTCGATCCGGTCAAGCTCCGCGCGTACCCGGGAAGCCAGCGCGATCGTCTGGGGCGGGGCTCCCTCGGGCTTGGCCACTGCGACATCCAGCGACGCCCGGATCGTGGTCAGGGGCGTGCGCAGCTCGTGCGAGGCGTTCGCCACAAACCGGCGCTGGGCGCGGAATGCGGCCTCGAGTCGTTCCAGGAGGCCGTCGATCGTGTCGCCGAGTTCCTTGAGCTCGTCGTCTGGGCCGGTCACGGCGAGCCGCTCGTCGAGGTTCTGGGCGGAAATCCGCTGGGTGGCCGTCGTCATCTGCCGGATGGGACGCAACGCCCGCCCGGCCAGCAGCCAGCCCATGAGTACCGATCCGATGGTCATGAAACCGAGGGCGATGGCCGAGGCCACGAGGAGGGTGCGGTCCAGGGACTGCGGCTGGTTCCTGACTGCCTGGGTCGTCAGGGCCTGCTGCAGAGCCTGGATCTGAGCCCTGGCCTGGGCTAGCCGAGCCGAAGCCGAGAGCGGGGTATGGGCGTGGCGGTTGACGTTTATCCTCGCGATCGCCCTGCTTCTGACGTACCCGCCGGAGATCAGGAGCAGGACGGCGCCCGAGATCACGAACAAGACCCCATACAGCGCGGTCAGCCGCCACCGCAGGGTGCGCATTACCGGAGGCAGCGGGACCCACGACAACAGACGACGCGGCGGACCGCCACGGGAGTGCTGCGCCTGGCTCATCGACCCTCCTCCCGTCCGGCGCGCTGTGCTGCTCGGTGTTTGCCCAGTTCAGGGGCTCAGTTTCCGGTTCCAGGATGCCCGGTCAGGCCTAACAACGAGATAACAGCGCCTGTGCGGCCCATGTTATGGCCGATTCCGTAGAAACAATTCACGGGAATTTGAGCGGTGCGCAGCATCAGTCCGCAGCCGCGCGCCGCCGCGGCGGCCAGCGAGGCCGCCTCAGTGGCTAGAGAGAAGGAGCAATGCAGGCGACGATTGAAGTGAACGGGGTGCGCAAGCGGTTCGGGCCGGCGGTGGCGCTGGACGGGATGACCTTCACCGTCCAGCCGGGCCAGGTGACCGGCTTCGTCGGGCCGAACGGCGCGGGCAAGTCGACGACGATGCGGGTGATTCTCGGCTTGGACGCGCCGGATGCCGGCACGGCGCTGATTGGCGGGAAGCCGTACGCGCGTATCCACCGGCCGATGACCCTGATCGGCTCGCTCCTTGATGCGGGCGCGCTGCAGCCAAGCCGTAGCGCCAGGAACCATTTGCTGTGGCTGGCCCATTCGCAGGGGCTGACCGCCAGGCGGGTAGATGAGGTAATCGAGCAGGCGGGCCTGGAAAAGGTAGCGAAGCGGCGTGCCGGGGGCTATTCGCTGGGAATGCGCCAGCGGCTCGGGATTGCCGCGGCCATGCTCGGCAATCCGGCCGCGGTCATGCTGGACGAGCCTTTCAACGGGATGGACCCCGAGGGCATCGTGTGGATGCGGGGATTCCTGCGGTCGCTGGCAGCGCAGGGCCGGGCAGTGCTGGTGTCCAGCCACCTGATGAGTGAGCTGCAGGACACAGCGGATCACCTGGTTGTCGTCGGCCGGGGCAAGGTCATCGCGGACACCACTGTCGCGAGCCTGCTCGCGACCGCGTCTGGCGACCGGGTGACCTTGCGCACGATCGCGAGGCCGGAGGCGGCGGCAGTGCTGGAGGCCGCGGGGGCCACCGTCGCCGTCGCCGGCTGGGACACCCTGACGATCTCAGGGCTGCCGGCCGAGCGCGTCGTCGCGGTCCTGTCCGAGAAGGCAGTGCCGTTCTCTGAGGTGTCCGCGCACCGGGCCACCCTGGAGCAGGCGTATATGGAGTTGACCAGAGATGCGGTCGAGTTCCGCCCGGTTGACTCCCTCGCCGGACCCGACGCAGGCGCCGGACCAGCCAGACCCGCCGGAGCCGACGGGGACAGCGGCGAGGAGGTCACGCGATGAGCACGAACGCGCTCTCGATACCGCGCGCTGACGCCAGCGCCGCTGATGCGGCCGGGCCTGGTGGCTTCGGCCCGTTGGTGCGCTCGGAGTGGACCAAGTTCCGCACGGTTCGCGGCTGGGTGATTGGCATGATCATTGCCGCGATGCTGATGGTGTTCCTCGGACTGACCCTCGCCGGGGGCGGCCGCGTTTCGTGCGTCATCAACGGCGGCCAGCCGCAGACCGGCAAGGCGTGCCTGCCCTACGTCCCCTACGGGCCAGGCGGCGAGGTCGTCACCGACAGCTTCAACTTCCTGCACCAGCCGCTTGCCGTCGACGGGAGCATCACGGTCAGGGTGATCTCGCTCACCGGCGAGTACCCGAACCTCGCCAATGGGCAAGGAGCCCAGGTCGGATCGGGCATGTTGCCAGGCCTCGTGCCGTGGTCAAAGGCCGGCATCATCATCAAGCGGAGCCTGCACCAGGGCTCGGCCTACGCGGCGATGATGGTCACCGGCAGCAACGGCGTGCGCATGCAGTACAACTACACCGGCGACATCGCGGGCATGCCGGGAAAGGTCTCTTCCGCGGATCCCCGCTGGCTGCGGCTGACCCGCTCCGGCGACACGATCACCGGCTACGACTCAGCCGACGGCACGCACTGGACACAGGTGGGCACCGTCCAGCTGGCCGGGCTGCCCGCGACCGTGCAGGTCGGGCTGTTCGCGACCTCGCCCACGT
>JASHUE010000559.1:0-4719 GCA_030040195.1 Streptosporangiaceae bacterium
ATGGGCTTCCCGGCATCATCGATCCCGTTGATGAAGGACTGCACGTCCGGTTCCATGCGCAATCGGTCGGCGTTGACCGCGCCGCCGGGCAGGAGGAGCGCATCGTAGTCGGCCGGATTCGCCTGATCCAGCGTCTTGTCGACGGCAAACTTCTGGGTCGGCTGCAGATCGTGCCGCACGGCCTGGATCTCACCGGACTTGATCGACAGCAACTCGGTCCTGGCGCCGGCTTCGCGCAGGGCCCTGACCGGCTCGGCCAGTTCCGGCTCCTCCACCCCATCGGTGGCGATCACGGCAACTCGCAGGTTGTCAAGCGCAGCCACAGTCATGCTCCTCGAGCTCTCGGACCCCGGCGTGTTCTTCGTGTCAACGCCGCCACTGTCTCACGCCTTGGGATGCTCCACGTCAAGCGGGACAGACTCGGCGCTGATCAGCCCGAGAGCGGTGACTTCCGCTGGCGTGATCCCGTTCACGACCCAGTCGGTGAACACTCGCAGCCGGTTCCCGGACATGCTGTACAGGTGGTAGCAGCGGGTGATGAGGCCGGCCGGCGGCCCGGAGAGCGGGATGTGCAGCGGGTTAATGGCCGCGGCGAGGCCGCCTAGGTCGACCACGAATCCCAGGTCGTGGTGCTTGTACGGCTCAGCCTTGCCGGTACCGAGCGAGGCGGCGACGTTCCTGGCAACCTGCCGGCCCTGCCGCTCGGCGTGCTGCGCCGTCATCCCGCAGACCTGGCCTGGACGCGTGAGGTCAGGCACCGCGGCGCAGTCGCCGCACGCGTAGATCTCGCGGGCGGCGGGCACGTTCATGTATTCGTCGACGACCAGACGTCCTTTCGCGGTTTCCAGGTCAAGGCCGTCCACCAGGGGGTCGGCGCGGACCCCGACACACCAGATCAGCGAGCGGGTTGGCACTTTCTCCCCGGTGGAGAGCTGCACGAAGTCCGCCAGGGCCTCGGTCACCGACTGGCCGGTGCGGACCTCCACACCGCGACGGCGCAGCACCCGGTCGGCCGTCCTGGACAGCCGCGGGTCAAGCTCGGGCAGCACCCTGGGAGCGGTGTCCAGCAGCATCCACCGGACCTGCTGCCCAGCCAGACCGGGTATCCGGCGGACCAGCCGGGCGGTCAGCAACTGACCCTGCGCCGCGACCTCCGTGCCGGTGTAGCCCGCGCCAACCACGATGAACGTGCAGCGGGCCTCCCGCTCGGCGGGATCGGTGGCCACCGCTGCCAGCTCCAGCTGCCTGGTGATGTGGTCGCGCAGGTAGTCAGCCTCGGCGATGCTGCGGAATCCGTGCGCGTACTCGGCTAGGCCGGGTATCGGCAGCAGCTTGTTCACGCTCCCGGCGGTGAGAATCAGGCGGTCGTAGCTGAACTCGCCTGACCCGCCTTCCGGGCCTACCCAGCTCACCACTTTCTGCCGAGGGTCAACGTGCTGGACGGTGCCGACTACGTACTGGAGCTTCCGCAGCCGGCGCGGTAGTGATACGCAAAGGTGCCGCGGTTCGATGAGCCCGCCCGCCACCTGCGGCATCAGCGGCAGGTACAAGAAGAAGTCGTTGGAATTGATCACCACGAGGTCGGTGGTGGCACCCACAAGCCGGACCAGCTCTCGCGCCGCATTGAAACCGGCGAAGCCCGCGCCCACGATCACTATGCGGCTTCTTGTACCGTTATGCGCCATCTGTGATTCCTCTCAGGTCAAGGAAGGCGCGAGCTGCGGCGGCACTCCAGGGGCACCAGCCGTGCGGGATGCCATACCCCGTCCGGGGCCTGTTCCACGCAGCGGACGTCCCGAGCGGTTGCAGCCGGTGACGAATGCTCGACTCGCTAGCGCTCCGCGAGCAGGACGCCGGCGTCGAAGCAGGTCCGGTCGCCGGTATGACAGGCCCCGCCGGCCTGGTCAACGCGTACCAGCACCGCATCGCCATCGCAGTCGAGCGCCACCGACACGACCCGCTGCACGTGTCCCGAGGTCTCCCCCTTCACCCAGTACTCGCGGCGGCTGCGCGACCAGTACGTGCACCGGCCGGTCGTGAGCGTGCGGTGCAGCGCCTCGTCGTCCATCCAGGCCAGCATCAGCACCTCGCCGGTGTCGTGCTGCTGCGCGATGGCCGCGACCAGGCCGTCCTCGTTGCGCTTCAGCCGGGCGGCGATCGTCGGGTCGAGCCCAGAGACCCTTTCAGTCGACATCTGCACTCCCCTGCTCCCCGACTGGCCGGATCACATGCCCGGCCGCGGCCAGTGCCGCCTTCACCGCCCCGATCGTCAGCTCACCGAAATGGAACAGGCTCGCCGCCAGCACCGCATCGGCACCCGCATCGGCCGCGGCCGCGAAATGCTCGAGTTGACCGGCCCCGCCGCTTGCAATGATGGGAACGAAGACGGCCCCGCGAACTGCCTTAATCAGATCGAGATCGAATCCGTGCCTGGTCCCGTCGGCGTCGACCGAGTTCAGCAGGATCTCGCCCGCGCCGCTGTCCGCGGCCCGTGCCGCCCAGCCGACGGCGTCGATGCCGGTCCCGCGGCGGCCGCCGTGAGTGGTGACCTCAAACCCTGAGTCGGTCTGCCCGGATCGCCTGGCGTCGACCGACAGGACGACGCACTGGGCCCCGAACCGGTCGGCGGCCTCGCGCAGCAGATCCGGCCTGGCCACGGCCGCGGTGTTCAGCGCGACCTTGTCCGCCCCGGCCCGCAGCAGCCGGTCGACGTCCTGCGTGCTGCGCACCCCGCCGCCCACGGTCAGCGGGATGAACACCTGGTCGGCCGTGCGCCGGACGACATCGTAGGTGGTCTCGCGCTCATCGCTCGAGGCGGTGATGTCGAGGAACGTCAGCTCGTCGGCCCCCTCGCGGTCGTAGATCGCGGCCAGTTCCACCGGGTCGCCGGCGTCCCGCAGGCTGGTGAACCGCACGCCCTTCACCACCCGCCCGCCATCGACGTCCAGGCAGGGGATCACCCGAAGCGCGACCGTCATGGCCCGGTTGCACTTTCCGGGGGCCAGCCGAGCCCGTTGCCGCCGCCCGCGCCCGGCTTGTAGGCGACCGCCTCGACTTCGACCAGCATCTGCGGGTCGATCAGCCCGGCGACGGCGATCATCGAGGTGGCGGGCATCGACTCGCCGAACGCCGCGCCGTGGGCCCGTCCGATCTCCTCCCAGCGCGAGATGTCGGTGACGAACATTCTGGTCCTGACCACGTCCTTCAGTCCTGCTCCCAGCGCCTCGAGCGCGGTCGCGACGTTGGCGATGGACTGCGTCGTCTGCGCGGCTGCGTCGCCCGGGTGGACGAACTGCGCTCCCTCGATCGACGTGCAGCCGGACACGAAGATGAAATCACCGGCCGCAACGGCCCGGCTGTAGCCAGCGACGGGCTCCCAGATCGCGCCACTTGACACCTTCCGCGTCATTGCGACACCTCGGCCAGCGCCTGGTCCAGGGTGAACGCGCCGGAGTACAGCGCCTTGCCGACGATCGCGCCCTCGACCCCGAGCGGCGTCAGTGCCGCGAGCGCGCGCAGGTCGTCCAGGCTCGACACGCCGCCGCTGGCGATCACCGGCCTGTCCGTTCGCGCGCAGACCTGGCGCAGCAGGTCCAGGTTGGGCCCGCGGAGCGTGCCGTCCTTGTCCACGTCGGTCACCACGTACCGCAGGCAGCCGTCGGTTTCCAGCCGTTCCAGCGCGTCGCCGAGTTCGCCGCCGTCGGTGGTCCAGCCGCGGGCGGCCAGGCGCGTCCCCCGAACATCCAGGCCGACCGCGACCCGGTCGCCGTTCTCGGCGATCGCCTGCCGCACCCACTCGGGCTCCTCAAGCGCGGCCGTACCGATCACCACGCGGCGGCATCCGGTGGCCAGCGCCGCGGTCAGCGCCGCGTCATCGCGGATGCCGCCGGCCAACTCGACTGCCACGTCGAGCCGCGCGATCAGGTCCGCGAGCAGGGGTCCGTTCGACCCGCGGCCGAACGCGGCATCCAGGTCGACCAGGTGGATCCACTCCGCCCCGGCCTGCTGCCACGCCAGCGCGGCCTTCAGCGGATCGCCGTAGCTGGTCTCGGTGCCCGCAGCCCCTTGCACAAGGCGGACCGCCTGCCCCTCGGCCACGTCCACGGCCGGCAGCAGAGTCAACCCTCTCATCGCACGTCCTCCAGCCAGTTGGCCAGCAGCGCGGCGCCAGCGTCCGACGACTTTTCCGGATGGAACTGGGTGGCGGTCAGCGGCCCGTCCTCCACCACCGCGACAAAGTCCTCGCCATGGGTCGCCCAGCTAGTCAGCGCCCCAGGCGGCGCCTCGGTGGCCGCGTAGGAGTGCACGAAATAGAACATCGCGCCAGTCCCGATCCCGGCCAGCAGGCGGGATCCTGCGGCGGGGACCACCTCGTTCCATCCCATGTGCGGAAGGATCGGGGCGGCAAGCTTGTGCACCACGCCCGGCCAGCAGCCGCAGCCGGCCGTGTGCACGCCGTGCTCGTCCCCGGCCTCGAACAGCACTTGCATGCCCACGCAGATGCCGAGCACCGGCGCCCCGGCCGCGACCCGCTTAGTGACGATCTGATCGCCGCCGACGCCGGTCAGCCCGGCCATGCACGCGGCGAAGGCGCCGACGCCGGGCACGACCAGCCCGTCGGCGGTGAGCGCCGCGGTCGCGTCGGCAGTAACCTGCGCGTCGGCGCCGGCTCGCTGCAGCGCGCGCTGGGCCGAGCGCAGGTTGCCCGAACCGTAGTCG
>JASHUE010000560.1:0-5761 GCA_030040195.1 Streptosporangiaceae bacterium
GAGGAGTTCAGAGATGCAACCGCGGGTCCGGACCCGCGCAGCGACCTGTTGCGCCAGGCAAGCGCGTAATGCCGCTCGCCGCAGAAAGGAGATGACATGACAAGCGACTTCGAGCTGACGGACGACACGCCGGTCTACGTCATCTCCGTGGCCGCCCAGCTATCAGGGCTGCATCCGCAGACGCTGCGTGCCTACGACCGCCTCGGCCTGGTCTCGCCGGGCCGGGCGGCCGGGCGCGGCCGGCGCTACTCGCTGCGCGACATCCTGATCCTTCGCGAGGTTCAGCGGCTGTCCCAGGAAGAGGGAATCAACCTGTCAGGGATCAAGCGGATCCTGGAACTCGAGCTGGCCGAGCAGCGCAACCGGCTGCGGCTGGCCGAGCTGCACGGGGAGATAAGCCAGCTCCGGGCGGAGCTGGAATCCACCAGGGCGGTTGCCGCGCGGCTAGCGACCCTGCTGCGCAACCGGGGCGGCGGTGGCGCCCTGGTGCCGGTCCGCGATCCGGGCGGACGGCGGTCACCCGACCCGGGCCAGGTGGCCGAGGCGTCCGTGACACCGCCCGCCGCGACCGGGTCAGACAGCCTGCGATACCCGCCAGCCGACGGGCAGGCCGCCGCGGCGGCCTCGGATTCGATCTGAGCGTGGCACGCCGGCCGGCGGCCCCGAGCTGAGCGGACGCGCCTCGTTCCCTACATATGCCTGATCTCCGGGAGAGAACGGAATGGACGAGAAGCTGACCAGGAAGAGCCAGGAAGCTCTGTCCGAGGCAGTGAAGAATGCCGCGGCGGCGGGCAACCCGAATGTGGACGGGCTGCACCTGCTGGCCGCGCTGCTTGAGCAGGAGGGCGGCACGGCCGCTCCGCTGCTGCGTGCGGTCGGAGCCGATCCCGATGCGATGCTGCGATCGGTCAGGCAGGAGCTGGCCAGCCTGCCGCGGGCGGCGGGCGCGACCGTCAGCGCACCTGAGACCTCGAGACCGCTGCTGGCTGCGCTCGCGACCGCGGGCAAGCGGGCCAAGGAAATGCAGGACGAGTACGTCTCGACCGAGCACCTGCTCGTCGGCCTGGCGACCAGTGGCGGCCGGGCTGCGACGCTGCTCAAGGAGGCGGGCGCCGGTCCGCAGCAGCTCGTGGACGCCTTCGAGCAGGTTCGCGGTTCCGCGCGGGTTACGTCGCAGGATCCCGAGGGCACCTACCAGGCACTCGAGAAGTACAGCGTCGACCTGACCCGCAGCGCCCGGGAGGGAAAGCTCGACCCGGTGATCGGCCGGGACGCCGAAATCCGCCGGGTTATCCAGGTGCTGTCACGCCGCACCAAGAACAACCCCGTGCTCATCGGCGAGCCCGGCGTGGGCAAGACCGCGGTCGTCGAAGGCCTGGCCCAGCGCGTCGTCGCCGGGGACGTGCCGGAGTCGCTGCGGAACAAGCGCGTGGTCGCGCTCGACCTCGGAGCGATGGTGGCCGGGGCCAAATACCGGGGTGAGTTCGAGGAACGGCTCAAGGCCGTGCTGAACGAGATCCGCAAGAGCGAGGGCCAGATCATCACGTTCATCGACGAACTGCACACCGTTGTGGGCGCGGGCGCGGCCGAGGGCGCGATGGACGCGGGCAACATGCTCAAGCCGATGCTGGCCAGGGGCGAGCTGCGCATGGTCGGCGCGACCACGCTGGATGAATACCGGCAGCGAATCGAGAAGGACGCCGCGCTGGAGCGAAGGTTTCAGCAGGTCCTCATCGGCGAGCCGTCGGTCGAGGACACGATCGCGATCCTTCGCGGGCTCAAGGGCAGGTACGAGGCGCATCACCAGGTCCAGATCTCCGATGCGGCGCTGGTCGCCGCGGCCATGTTGTCCGACCGGTACATCACCGCGAGGTTCCTGCCGGACAAGGCGATCGACCTGGTCGACGAGGCGGCATCGCGCCTGCGCATGGAGATCGATTCGCGCCCGGTCGAGATCGACGAGCTGCAGCGCACGGTCGACCGGATGAAGATGGAAGAGATGGCCCTGGCCAGGGAGAACGACGCGGCCAGCCGGGAACGGCTGGAGCGGCTGCGGGCCGACCTGGCCGATCGCCAGGAGCAGCTCACCGGGCTGATCGCGCGGTGGGAGCGGGAGAAGGCCAGCCTGAACAAGGTTGGCGAGCTGAAGAAGCAGCTGGACGACCTGCGCGGGCAGGCCGAGCGGGCCCAGCGTGACGCCGACTTCGAGGCGGCCTCGCGGCTCATGTACGGCGAGATCCCCGCTCTCGAGCGGGAGATCGAAGCGGCGTCGGCCGCGGCCGCGAGCGAGGAGGAGCAGGCCACGGCGTCCGCTAGCGGCGCCGACGCAGCGGACGGCGCCGACGGGCACAAGCCCGGCGTTCCGGCGGCAAGCCCCATGGTCAAGGAAGAAGTGGGACCCGATGACGTTGCCGACGTCGTCTCCTCGTGGACCGGCATTCCGGCCGGGCGGCTGCTCGAGGGCGAGACCGGCAAGCTGCTGCGGATGGAAGAGGAGCTGGGACACCGGATCATCGGCCAGTCGGCTGCCGTGCAGGCGGTGTCCGACTCGGTCCGCAGGTCCAGGGCCGGCATCGCCGATCCCGACCGGCCATCGGGCTCGTTCCTGTTCCTCGGACCGACCGGAGTCGGCAAGACCGAGCTGGCCAAGGCGCTGGCCGAGTTCCTGTTCGACGACGAGCGGGCGATGATCAGGCTCGACATGAGCGAGTACTCCGAGCGGCACTCGGTCGCCCGGCTGGTCGGGGCGCCGCCCGGTTACGTCGGCTATGACGAGGGCGGCCAGCTGACCGAGGCCGTCCGGCGCAGGCCGTATTGTGTCGTGCTGCTCGACGAGGTGGAGAAGGCGCACTCGGAGGTCTTCAATATCCTGCTCCAGGTGCTCGACGACGGCAGGCTGACCGATGGACAGGGCCGGACGGTCGACTTCAGGAACACGATCCTGATCCTGACCTCGAATCTCGGCTCGCAGTTCATCGCGGACCCGACGCTGGAGGAGAGCGACAAGCGGGAGAAGGTCATGGCCGTCGTCCGCGCCACGTTCAAGCCGGAGTTCCTCAACCGGCTCGACGAGGTGATCGTCTTCGACGCGCTGACGACCGCGGAGCTCACCGAGATCGTCGACCTGCAGGTGAGCAGGCTAGGGTCGCGGCTGGCCGAGCGCCGGCTGACCCTGTCGGTGACGCCCGAGGCCAGGGAGTGGCTCGCGCTCACCGGCTTCGACCCGGTCTACGGGGCGCGGCCGCTGCGGCGCCTGATCCAGTCCTCGATCGGCGACAAGCTGGCCCGTTCGCTGCTGGCGGGCGACATCACCGACGGTGACACCGTCGTGGTCGACCTGGACGAGGCATCGGACTCGCTGACGGTTACCGCCCAGCGGCCGGCGCGGGTGACAGCGCGGCAGTCGTAGCTGGCGGGCCGTGCAGGCTAGCGCTCGTCGAGGAGCTGGTCGTAATCGTCCTCGGGCAGCCCGAGGTCATTGCGGATGCGGTAGCGCAGGCTGAGCAGCAGGCGCAGCTCTGACTTGTCCCCGGCGACCCCGGGCTGTGCCCCGCCCTGCGTCAGGCACAGCCTGACGCCGGCGGTGGCCCACTCGAGGGCCGACGCGAGGTCGGAACGCTCCACGAGAAGTTCCGCCACCATGTCGCAGATCCGCGGGTCGGTCGGGCCCTTGGTCTTGAGGCCGCTGATGATGGCCTGCGCCTCGGCGTCCTTGCCGAGCTGGAACAGGGCGCGAGCCAGCGGGACCCTGGGTTCTACGAACACCGGCCCGCCCTCCGCCATCGCGCGCCGGAAGCCGGCGACGGCTTCGGCCGGGTCGTCGGCGAGCATCCACTGCTCTGCGGCACGCAGGAACGCCTCGGCCCGTGGCATCCCGCGCGTCTCGGTACCGGTCTTCGCGAGCAGGGTCATCTGGCGCGCCGCGGAGGCGTGATCACCGCTGGCTGCTGCGTCGAATTCGATCGAGTCGAATTCATCCCTGCACAATACGGCCACGTTCCTACGGTACCTAGCGGTAGTTCATGAGATCGCCATTCAACGGCGGAGTAATGGCTTCGTGACCAGGGAAATGCCGATCGAAGTGGCGCTCTGTAAGCTGCGCAATTGCTCAGTGCCGCGAGCGCTCAAGCGCGTCCCAGAATCCGCGCCGCAGCGCATGCCTCACCTCGTCATGCAGCAGAGAGTCGATGGGCAGGGCCGAGCCTTGCAGCAGCCTCGCCTCGAGATCCGACGGCATCCTGGGCTTGCGCGCGAGCACTGCCTCGAGCCAGAGCGCCGGAGCATCCCTGGCTACTGCCTCACCGAAGCCGAACCCCTCCGCGTGCGCGGATTGCACCGCCTCGGCAACCGACATGGCGACCGGCGGAAGAGGCTGAGGCACCTGCATCGACTGCTGCGGCCCGCTGTAGGGAGGCTGCGAGTATCCCTGCCCGGGCGGCGCGCCGAACTGGGCTGGCTGACTCCCGTACGGGCTGATCCTGTCGGGCTGCGAGTAGGGCGCGCCATTGGCCGGGGAGATCTGGCGCTGCGCAGGGAGGCCGCGCTGTGGATCGAGCGGAGCGAGAGCGCTTTGCTGACCGCCGGGCCCCGGCGGCAGGCCCGAGCCTCCGTTCGGCCCGGGCCCGCCGGGCGCTCCCGGCATGGGGCCGGGTCCCTGAGCATGCCGGTGTCCCTGCGGAGGTCCTGACGGGACTCCAACACTCTGCATTCCCGGTCCCGGGGCGCCGAGGTGCTGACCGGCCTGCATCGGCGAGCTCGGCTGCATCCCCTGAGCGACAGCGGCGTGCTGGGCAGCAGCCCTGCCGGGCAGCCCCTGACCGGGGGGCCCGCTCTGGCTCGACATGCCGCGCTGCATCACTGGCGCTGGCTGCATCCCCGGTCCCGGCTGCAGGCTCGGGGCGGGAAGGCCCTGATCATGCTGGTGACCGTGACCCGACACGCCGTTTGGTGGGCCCTGCTGACCAGCCTGGCCCGGCTGAATGCCAGGTGCGAGTTGCATTCCGCCCGGCTGATTAATGCCGCCGATCTGGCCGCTCGCCTGATGGCTGCCCGACTGGCCGTACCCGCCATGCGGCAGGCCATTTTGCTGAGCAGGCGTAACGGCCAGCCCAGCCGGCATCCCATTCTGGGGCAGGCCATTGTGCTGTGGTGCGGCACCTGGCAGCAATCCATGCGGCCCTGAGCCACCGTGCTGCGAGCCGGCCACCGGGCCCAGGTCGGCCTGACCGACCGGCCTCGGCTGGTCGATGCCGCTCTGAGCCGGTTCCGCGAAGCCGTTCTGGCCATATCCCGGCTGGCCTGAAACCGCGCCACCGGGAGACCCGAGGCCTCGGCCCGACTCCTGGCTCTGGTATTGCACCGCCAGCTGCGGCTGATCTTCCTGCCTGCGATGGCTCGGTGCCGGGCCGAGACCGTCTGGCTGCCCGGCAGGACCGACACTGCCGGCGAACCGGCCAGCCTGCTGAGCCGACAAGCCAGCCTGCTGGACCGACAAGCCAGCCTGCTGGTCGCGGGCGGGCGTAGCGAACTGGGCCTGACTGACGCGCTCGTATTCGGGTGCCACGGGCGAGGGGTAAAGCTGGCGGGCCGGCGCGGCTATGGCCGGTTGCTGGCCCATGCCTGCAAACTGGCCGCCCGGCGCAGCAGAGCCGGCCGCCAGTTCGCGGTATCCCCCCGAGGTCAGTTGCGCATCCCGGCCGCCAGGCTCGGCACCGGGAATGAGGTCCACATACGGACGCAGGTGCCCGGCGGACATGTCGAT
>JASHUE010000561.1:0-3693 GCA_030040195.1 Streptosporangiaceae bacterium
GTACCGGTGCGCCTCGTGCTCCCACGTCATCGCGATCGCGCCGTGCAGCTGGAGCATCTCCGCCGCGACTCCTGCAGTGCCTCCGAGCAGTACGCCTTGGCCGTGGCCGCGCGCAGCGGCACGTCCGGCGCCAGGCAGCCCGCTGCCAGAAAGGTCAAGGTCCAGGTTCACCCGGAGGCTTTCTTCATCGAGCGGGCATCCATCCCGGCGAGCGAGTCGGCAGCGGTCTCGGCGTTGTGCGCGTGGGCGACGTGGTGCAGCCCGAACACCGAGTCCATCCCGTTGCGCATCCCCATCTGGTCCTCGCACTGGTTGACCGCGCGCTTGGCCAGCGCGAGCCCGAACCGCGGCATCGCCGCGATCTTGTCCGCCAGCCCGAACGTCGTGGCCGCGAGGTCCGCGCGCGGCACGACGCGGCTGACCATGCCAAGCTCGTAGGCCCTGGCGGCGCTGAACCGATCCCCGGTGAACAACATCTCCTTGGCGAACCGCGGGCCGAGCACCCAGGGGTGGGCGAAGTACTCCACGCCGGGGATGCCCATCCGGACGACCGGGTCGGCGAAGAACGCGTCGTCGGAGGCGACGATGAGGTCGCACACCCAGGCCAGCATCAACCCGCCGGCGATGCACGCGCCCTGCACCATCGCAATCGTCGGCTTGGGCAGGTCTCGCCAGCGCCGGCACATGCCCAGGTAGACCTCCATCTCCCTGGCGTACCGGTTGTCGGCGCCCTGCTTGTTCACGTGATCCCACCAGATCACGGCAGTGCGGTCGAAGGACGTGCCGATATCGCGCCCCGGCGTGCCGATATCGTGCCCGGCGCAGAAGTGATCGCCCTCGCCGGCCAGCACGATGACCGCGATCTCGTCGTCGTTAACCGCGCGCTGGAACGCCGTGTCCAGCGCGTAGGTGACCGCCGAATTCTGCGCGTTACGGTAACGCGGCCGGTTCAGGGTGATCACCGCTGTGCGGCCGCGGGTGTCGTACCTGACGACGTCCTTCTCTTCATGCTTCTCGTCCGGCTTCTGGTCCGGCTCTGAGCCGATCTCAGCGGGCTCGGTTGTCATCGGACTCCTCCCTGAGCTGCCGCTTGAGCACCTTGCCGGCCGCGTTGCGCGGCAGTTCAGCGCGGAACTCAACCTGCCGGGGCACCTTGAAGTTCGCCAGCCGCTCCCGGCAGTAGCCGATGACGGCTTCCGCAGTCAGCTCGTGGCCGGCGCGGGGAACGACGAGCGCCTTGCCGACCTCGCCGAGCCGCTCGTCGGGAACGCCGATGACCGCGGAGTCGGCGACTCCTGGCAGCCGGGCCAGCGCCTGCTCGACCTCGGCCGGGTAGACGTTGAACCCGCCGCAGATGTACATGTCCTTGAGCCGGTCGGTGATCGCCAGGTTGCCTTGTTCATCCATCGTGCCGATGTCTCCGGTGTGCAGCCAGCCCTGCTCGTCGATTGCCTCGCTGGTCGCGGCCGGGTCGTCGAGGTAACCGAGCATGACGTTCGGGCCGCGGAGCAGGATCTCGCCGGCGCCGGTCTCGTCCGGGCTGGCGACGCTGACCTCGAAACCGGCCGTGGCCCGGCCACAGGTCGTCGCGACCAGCCGCGGGTCGTCGCCCAGCCGGCACATCGTCACGACCACCGCCTCGGTCAGGCCATAGGCGGTCAGGACGGTGTCGAAGCTCAGCTCGGACTGCATCCGTTCCACCAGCGCGACCGGGACCACGGCCGCCCCGGTCACCGCGAGCCGCAGGCTGGACAGGTCGAGCTTCGCGCGGTCGGGATGATCCAGGATGGTCTGGTAGATGGTCGGCGCTCCGGGCAGGACCGAAATGCGCTCGGCCTCGATGAGCTTCATGGCCTGCCGCGGGTCATAGACCAGTTGCGGCACGAGGGTCGCCCCGGTGAGCAGGCACACGAGGATGCCGGCCTTGTACCCGAAGCTGTGGAAGAACGGGTTCACCACCAGGTAACGGTCGGCGCTCGTCACCTCGGCGCACTCGGCCCACGCGCCGGCCACGCCCAGAGACTGCCGGTGCGCGCTCATCGTGCCCTTGCTGCGACCGGTGGTGCCAGAGGTGAACAGGATGTCGCTCACCTGATCGGGCTCGACCGCGGTCGCGCGCTTGACCGCGCCGTCCGTGCGGCCGCGCCCGAGCGCCTCGAACTCCGTCCATGCGAGCGACTCGGGCCCGGCGAGCGGCCCGGTTCGGCCGTTCGCTGAGGCGGCCGGGCTGGGCCCGATCGGCACGTGCACGACCGTACTCAGCCGGTCAAGCCCGGCCCCTTGCTGCTCCTGCGCGGCCGGGAGTTCCCGCGCCGCGATGTAGAGTGCCGCGAGCCGGTCGGTGCCGAGGAAATGATCAGCCACCAGCAGCGCGCGGGCGCCGCTGCGGCTGATGACATCCAGGGCCTCCGGCCCGGTAAACCTGGTGTTGACGGGAACGAGGGTCGCCCCCGCGTACAGCGCGCCCAGCGCGCCCAGCACCCAGTGGTGGGTATTGGGCGACCAGATCGCCACCCGGTCGCCGGGCTCGATGCCGCGGGCGATGAACGCGGCGGCGATGGCGCGGACTCGCTCCTGGAGTTCGGAGTAGCTCATGCGCGGGCCGTCCGGCTCTGCGATCGCCGTCTGCCCGCCGAACAGGCTGGCCGCCCTGTCTACGGCAGCGGGGACCGTCAGTCGCACTCGGGCTCCTCAAAGCAAGCAAGTGCTTGGTAGGTAGAGCGTAGCTGTCGAGCGCCGGTCGGGCCAGGTGTCGCGGCCGGGGGCGGCAACAGCGGTCTGCGCGGCCGCCCTGAGCCGGCCTCATCTGTGGCCTTACGTCAATTCAGCTGATCCGCAAGGTCAGCCGCTGAGTTACCCCGTGGCGGACCGCGTTACCGGCGATGAGCTCGATGATGTACCGCTTGCCGCGCGTTGATCGCGCAGCCTTTCCCGAGATCACCGCGGTTCCGTTCTTTCCCTGGGCGAACCGCAGGCCCTGGGGTAGCCGGCCGCGCTCGGTGACGGTCACCGCCGGGAAGCCAGTCGTGTGCACCACGAAACTGTGCCGAACGCCAACCCGGAACGTAGCGTGGGCGGGTGAGGTGAACGCGGGCGCGTGCAGGCCGATCACGGAGACCCCAGGGCTGCCGTTGGTGACCACGAAGGTGTCAGTGTCTGGATCGACTGCCGTCCAGCCGGGATCGGTGACCGGGATCGAGCCCAGGACGGCGGTGGCTGCGCCGTTCAGGAGATACGCGTCAGCTCCGACCGACGGCGTTGTGCAGATGATGCCCGCATCGGGGTTCACGGCCAGGCCGACGCCACCGCCATCGTCCACGGAGCCGGTCACGTCGTTGGTGGCGCCGCTGTAGGCGGTGACTTCCCCGCCGTCCCCTACGTAGAACGTGTTCGTTGCGGCGTCTACAGCAACCGAGTAAGGCGGGCCCGTCGAGATGGTGTCGGTCACCGTGTCCGACGTGCCGCTAATGACCAGCAGCGTGTGACTCGTGAAACCGAACGCGGCATAGACCGTGTGAGTCTCCTGGTTCACCGCGACGGCCTCAGGAAAGCTGGCGTTGCTCGTGATGGTGTCCGTGACGGCATCCGTCGCGCCGCTGATCACGGCCACTGACCCGGGGTCCACCCCGACGTAGACCTGGTTCGTCGCCGGATCGGCGGCTATCCCGTTCAGCGCCTTGGCCCGGCTGGTCA
>JASHUE010000562.1:0-9740 GCA_030040195.1 Streptosporangiaceae bacterium
AGCTGCCCCCGCCGGTCGGCCGCCGGGACGGCTCCGGCGAACGGCTGGGCCACCCGCTGGCGGCGATCGGCGGTACTGCCCCGCCGTCCTGATGGCTGGGATCAGCCCGTTTTCCGGTTTTCATCGCCACGCGACCTGCCTCGTGCGGTCGTGCCCCAACTCATACCGCGCTGAGAGCGCCGTCACGGCTGCGGCCCGGCTGGCGGACGCAAGCTGGCTTCTGCGAGCGCAGGCCATCGGTGGTCCTGCGCCAGGCCCCGGCGAACCGGGGTCCCTCACTAAGGGAGGAGCCAGATGGAAGCCAGCAAGTCCGGGCGCATCCGGCGGCTCGTGATCACCGGCGCGATTGGCGCCGCGCTCGGCGGCGGGGTGGCGGGGGTGGCGCTGGCGTCAACCGGCTCGGCCACGCCGGCCACCACCAGCACGGCGACGACGTCCTCGACGTCGACTTCGTCGAGCGGGTCCAGTTCGAGCCCGTCCACGGGCTCGAGCTCGGCCCCGCAATCGGGGACCGCCCATCACTGCACGCACATGGGCGGCTCCAGCAGCACGAGCAGCTCGTAAGGATCTCGGGCCAAGCCCAGGCTGCCGCGCCCCGCACCGGTCGCGCGGCAGCCTGGAGGGCCCGGGCCTTCCCGGTCAGGCGCCCGCGGCAGCGGGCACAGTACCGGCATGGGCGAATCGGAGGATCGCTGGCTGCTGCTGCACGGAACGCCGCTCACGCCTGCCGTCTGGAATGGCGTCGCCGCGATCTTGCGTCGCGGCGGTCCGGTGCTGTGCCCGGCCGTGACGCCTGTCAACGAGCACGACGAGCAGGCTGACCTCGCCGCGCGGGTAGCCGCCGAGCTGCCGCCCTGGGCCGGACGTACGCATGTGGTCGGGCACTCGTTCGGCGGGCAGGTAGCGCTCGACCTGACCCTGCTGGCGCGGCGGCAGGTTGCTACGCTCACGCTGCTGTGCAGCCGCGATACGCCCTATCCGCAGTTCGCGGCAGCCGCGGACCGGCTCCGCGCCGATCAGCCCGTGGACATCGCGGCCGCGCTGCGGCGCTGGTTCACCGGGGCCGAGCTGGCCCAGGGCGGCCCGGTCATCGACTATGCGCGCACCTGCCTGCGGCAAGCCGACCGCCGGATCTGGGCGGCTGCGCTTGATGACATCGCGCGGTATGACCGGGCCGGACGGGTCGGCACGATTCGCGTGCCCGTCACGCTCATCGCGGCCGAATTTGACGAGGTGTCGACCCCCGGCGCCATGACGGCGCTAGCCGAGCGGCTGCGGCGTGCGACGCTGCACGTGCTGCCCGGCGCCGCGCACATGACGCCATTCACTGACCCAGCGGCGCTCGTCCGCCTCATCGCCGACGCGGCAGGCCGCTGACGAGACGGCCGGCCCTGGGCCGTGCGTCAGGTGTCGATCCTGGACGGGTCGAGTTCCGCGGCGCCGCTCACGATGAAGTCCCGGCGCGGTGCGACCTCGCTGCCCATCAGCAGGTCGAAGATCTCCTTCGCGGCCGCCGCATCCTCGATCCTGATCCGGCGCAGCACCCGGTACCGCGGGTCCATGGTGGTCTCGGCCAGCTGGTGCGCGTCCATCTCGCCCAGGCCCTTGTAGCGCTGCGGCGGTTCCTTGAACCGCTGGTTCTTGCGTTCCAGCTCCAGCAGCGTGCGACGCAACTCGGCGTCGCTGTAGGTGTAGATGTACTTCTCCTGCCCCTTGCGGGGGCTGGTCAGCTCGATCCGGTGCAGCGGCGGGACGGCCGCGAACACGCGGCCGGCTTCGACCATCGGGCGCATGTAGCGGTAAAACAGGGTGAGCAGCAAGGTCCTGATGTGCGCACCGTCGACATCGGCATCGGCCATGAAGATAACCCGCTGGTAACGGGCCGCATCCAGGTCAAATGAGTTGCCTGACCCAGCGCCGAGCACCTGGATGATCGCGGCGCACTCGGCGTTCTTCAGCATGTCGGCGAGCGATGCCTTCTGCACGTTGAGGATCTTGCCCCGGATCGGCAGGAGCGCCTGGAACTCCGAGTCCCTGGCGTTCTTGGCCGTGCCGAGCGCTGAGTCACCCTCGACGATGAACAGCTCGCTCCGGTCGTCTGCCGACCGGCAGTCCACAAGCTTGGCCGGCAGCGAGGAGCTGGCCAGGAAGGACTTGCGCCGCTGATTCTCCCGGTGCTCGCGGGCGGCAATGCGCGTCTTCGCCGCGGCCACGACCTTGTCCAGCACCGCCCTGGCCTGCTGCTTGCCCCCCCGCACCCGGCCCTCGAGGAAGTTGCCGAGCTCCGACTGAACCACCTGCCCGACGATTCGCGAGGCGGCCGGGGTACCCAGCACCTCCTTGGTCTGGCCCTCGAACTGCGGCTCGGGCAGCCGCAGCGAGATCACCGCGGTCAGGCCCTCGAGCACGTCGTCCTTGATCACCGCGTCTTCGCCCGCCTTCAGCAGGCGCGACGCCCTGAGCTGATCGTTCACGGTGCGCACGATGGCCCGCTCGAAGCCGGTCACGTGCGTGCCGCCCTTGGAGGTGGCGATGACGTTCACGAACGACAGGACGGTCGCGTTGTAGCCGGTGTCCCAGCGCAGCGCCATGTCCACGTCGAGTTGCCGCTCGACCTCGGTCGGAGTCAGGTGGCCAGCGTCGTCGAGCACCGGGACGGTCTCGGTGAAGCGCCCTGACCCGGTCAGCCGCACCACGTCGGTGGCGGGCTCGGTGCCGGGCTCCCCGGACGACAGGTGGGCGCAGAACTCGCTGATCCCGCCGACGAACCTGAACTCCGCGCTCCGCTGGTCCGCGCTGACCGCGGCGTGGCCAGCGGTCGGACCGGTCTCTCCCGGCAGCGTCTCGTCCTCATACGGGGCGGCCGAGTCGTCGCTGGCCCCCTGGGCAAAGGCACCCTCAGGCTGGGCGTCCTCGTCCTCAGCGCCCGCCAGATCGTCTTCTGCGCCCCGCTCGGCGCTCGCGAGCGCGGTGTGCTGCCGTCGTGCCTCTTCCGGCCGTTCGTCCGCTACCTTGATGCTCAGGCCCGGCACCAGGTATGCGGTCTGCCGGGCAGACTCCGCCAGGCCGGTGAATGACCACTGGACGCCGGGCACAAAGATCTGTTTGTCGGGCCAGAACCTGATGGCGGTGCCGGTCGCGGCCTTGCTCACCCTGCGGCCTTTGCGCAGCCCTGAGCCGGGCGAGAACTTGGCGTCAGGTCCAGCAGCGGCGAATTCACTGGCACGCCGCGGCGGAAGCTGGCGGACCACTCGTAGCCGCCCTTCCGCACGGTTATGTCGCACCGCCCGGACAGCGCGTTCACCACCGAAGCGCCGACACCGTGCAGGCCGCCGGAGGCGGTGTAGGAACCACCGCCGAACTTCCCGCCCGCGTGCAGCCTGGTCATGACCAGCTCGACGCCTGACAGCCCAGTCTTCGGCTCGATGTCGACGGGGATTCCGCGGCCGTTGTCGATCACCTCGGCAGAACCGTCCGAATGCAGGGTGACCTCGATCCGGGTGCAGTGCCCGGCCAGCGCCTCGTCGACCGCGTTATCGAATATCTCTTCCAGGCACTTCATCAGGCCACGGCCGTCGGTGGAGCCGATGTACATGCCCGGGCGCTTGCGTACGGCCTCCAGGCCCTCCAGGACGGTCAGATGCCGCGCGGTATACCCATCGGCCACTGAGCCTCGCTTCGGAGATCCTGCGCGGGCTGAACGCGCGCTAGCCGGTCCCGTGCTAGCTGACACCGTGCTGACGGTGGTCACGAGAGGCTCCCTGGGACAACGGTGGGGCCGGGCAGCTATCCGCTGAACGGCAGGCCAACCACGGCCTACAGGCAGATTAGCTGGCCCGGCACCGTGGCCGGGGCCACCACGCCGGGACAGCCGCTCGACATACCGGGCGTCTCCCGGACAACCCACCAGGCAACCCCTTAGACCGTCACCCTGCCGGGACGGCGGGGCATAGCGGATGTTCGCCTTCGGCATACTCGGAGCCCGCAGGGGATGACAAACGGCCTGCCCGAGTGTTGTGATGCTTGAGAGATCACTGATTGCACGGGCCGCCGGCGGTGTGCCGGCACACAGGTCCCTGAGGTGAGGAGGCGACATGACCGGAGCAATAGCCCCTACAAGGCCGCTTAACTCCCTAGATCTGTGCGACCGATGCGGGGCGCCCGCGTATGTACGCGTAATCCTGCCCGGATCAGGCGAGCTGTTGTTCTGCGCGCACCACAATCGCAAGCACGCAGAGGCTCTCGCCAAGATCGCAGTCGAGATCCAGGACGAGACCGGCAGGCTGACGAAGCCGGAGGAGCCGTCCTGACCAGGACTTCTAGCCCGCCTACCTAGGCCAGCAGCGAAAAGGGCCCCTGACTGCCACCGCAGCCAGGGGCCTTTTCATGCCGTCGGTCGTCCTCAGTCCAGGTAGTCCCTGAGCACCTGGGACCGGGACGGGTGCCGGAGCTTGGACATCGTCTTGGACTCGATCTGCCGGATCCGCTCCCTGGTCACGCCGTAGACCTTGCCGATCTCGTCCAGGGTCTTGGGCTGGCCGTCGGTGAGTCCGAACCGCATCGAGACCACGCCGGCCTCCCGCTCGGACAGCGTGTCCAGCACCGAGTGCAGCTGCTCCTGCAAGAGCGTGAAGCTCACCGCCTCGCCTGGCTGGATGGCCTCGGAGTCCTCGATCAGGTCGCCGAACTCGCTGTCGCCGTCCTCGCCGAGCGGCGTGTGCAGCGAGATCGGCTCGCGGCCGTACTTCTGCACCTCGATGACCTTCTCCGGGGTCATGTCGAGCTCGGCGGCCAGTTCCTCAGGCGTCGGCTCGCGGCCCAGGTCCTGCAGCATCTGCCGCTGGACGCGGGCTAGCTTGTTGATCACCTCGACCATGTGCACGGGGATGCGGATCGTCCTGGCCTGGTCAGCCATCGCCCTGGTGATGGCCTGGCGGATCCACCAGGTCGCGTACGTGGAGAACTTGTAGCCCTTGGTGTAGTCGAACTTCTCGACCGCCCGGATCAGGCCCAGGTTTCCTTCCTGGATCAGGTCAAGGAACAGCATGCCACGGCCGGTATAACGCTTGGCCAGCGAGACAACCAGGCGGAGGTTGGCCTCCAGCAGGTGGTTCTTGGCGCGCCTGCCGTCCTCGGCGATCCACTCCAGGTCGATCCTGGTGTCCGGCCGCAGCGAGTCCCGGCTGTCGGCGAGCTTCTCCTCGGCGAACAGGCCAGCCTCAATCCGCTTGGCCAGCTCGACCTCCTGCTCGGCATTGAGCAGCGGGACCTTGCCGATCTGCTTCAGGTAGTCCTTGACCGGGTCAGACGTGGCGCCTGCCACCGCTACCTGGGCCGCCGGCAGGTCCTCGTCATCGTCGCCGTAGACGAAGGCCTCGTCATCCGACTCTTCCGCGGCGGCCACGACCACAGTGCCGTCCGCTGCCGCCACGATCGCGTCAGGTCCGGCCGCGCCATCGACATCCTCGGGCTGCTCGCCGTCCTCGGTGGCCACGCCGTCGTCGACGGCGACGTCGGTCAGGCCCAGCTCGTCGTCCGTCTCGACCTCGTCGCCCTCAAGCTCCGCCAGGTCCTCGAGCTCCGCTTCGACGTCGATAAAGCTGACATCGGCGAGGTCGGGGTCCGCCTCCAGGTCAGTCACGTCGGTGAGGTCGGGGTCGCCGTCCAGTTCAGTAGCCTCGTCCAGCTCGACGTCGGCTTCCATCTCGGTCTCCGCTGCCACTCCCGCGTCCGCGGTCACCTTGTTGCGCCCGTTGTCACGATGCTCTCCCCTGCCCACCACATCACTAGCCTGCTCGTCCTGCTTGTCCTTCGCAGCGCCACGGCGCTGGCGGCCGCCACGCTTGGGCGGCACGGGCGCCTCGGCATCGCTGCCGTTAGCCGCGGACCGAGCCGACGTGCGGCGCGGCTTAGCGCCCGCCGCCCGGCGGGCCGGGGGCACCGCTTGCCTGTCTGTGGTCCCGTCAACTACCAGCGTCATCGCCTGGTCGGCACCGTCGGCCGAGCCGCCGCGCGCCTGCTGTGGTACGCGTGCGCCCTGCGCCGACGGCCGAGCCTGCCGCCGCGCCGCCGAGCCTGCGCTTGCCACCGCGGTCACCCCTTCCTTCGCTGGGCAGCAGACCTGTGGACGTCCAGCACCCGGCTGTTCGAACTAGCAGGCGACACTGCCACCCCTCCGGCAAACCTTATGGCGAGCAATGGACCCTACCGCGCAGATCCCGTGCCCCGGACTGAGCCGGAGGC
Source organism: Streptosporangiaceae bacterium (assembly GCA_030040195.1). Lineage (GTDB taxonomy): Bacteria > Actinomycetota > Actinomycetes > Streptosporangiales > Streptosporangiaceae > JAJYUU01. The sequence continues at coordinate 6,244 of JASHUE010000562.1, forward strand.
CAGGACCCTGGCGCAGGAGAGCGCGCTCAGCACGAGGTTCTCTCCTGCCCACCACCTTAGGCGGAGCAAACGGGTAGGTCGTACGGCTGCGGGCCAGCGCCTTTGCTGCCCGGACCGTGCTGGCAGCTGCCACGCGGCCAGCGAGCGTGCTGGCAGCGATCGTGCTGAGAGCGCAGCCTCGGGAATGGTACCCGCAATCGTCATGCCCTCCCCTTCCGCAACGATCCCGCTTTCCGCGGCCGCACGGACCTCGTCTCGTCCATCGCCGGCGCGCTTAGCACGAGCACGGTGACGTCATCGTCCTGCTCGTATCCGGCAAGCATGCGATTTACCAAGTAACCGAGCAACTGCGCCGGATCTTCCGCAACCGCCGGGGAAGCTTTGGCTGCGACCGCGACCAGCTCGTCCAGGCCCGCATCGAGGCCACGCTTGCGGTTCTCCACCAGTCCATCGGAATACAGCACGGCAGTGTTGCCTGGCGGCAGCCGGAAGTCGTACTGCTGGCGCGGGCTCGCCCAGCCCAGCGGGGTGCCAGCCTCGGTCGGGTCAAGCCTGGGCGGCCCATCAGCCGAGAGCAATAGCGGCGGCAGGTGACCGGCGTTCCCCGCCATCCCGTCGCCCGTGACCGGATCTACCACCAGGTAGGCGACGGTCGTGACCTGCTCCTCGAGCTCGGTGGCGAGGAACAGCCGGTCCAGGCCCGCGAGCACGGCGGCCGGCCTGGGATCGGTCAGCGCGAGCGCGCGGAGGGCGTTACGGACCCGGCCCATCCCGGCGGCCGCGGTCAGCCCTTTGCCCATGACGTCGCCAGCCGCCACGGCCAGACGGCCGTCGGGCAGCCGGAAGGCGTCATACCAGTCGCCACCTATCTCCATGTTCCTGGTCACCGGCAGGCACCTGGCGGCCAGCATGATGCCGGGGACAGTGGGCAGGCTGTCGGGCAGCAGGCTGCGCTGCAGCGTCTCCGCGGTCTTGTGTTCTCGCTCGTAGAGCGTGGCCCGTTCCATCGCGAGCGCGCACTGGCCGGCCAGGGCCTCGAGGAATACCCGCTCCTCCTCGGTGATCTGCCGCGGCCGGGTGAACGAGAACCTGAGCGCGCCCAGGGAGGCGCCCGAGGCGAGAAGCGGCAGCCCGACCCAGGCCTTCTCGTCACTGTGTTCGAGGAAGAGATTGACCCCAGTGGAATTACCGAACTGCCGGCGCAGCGCATCCGGGCTCTCGAGCAGCAGCGGCCGCCGGGCCTGGATCGCCGCGGTCATCACACTCGGCGCCGACAGCGGCAGCTCGTTCGTCGGTGAGCCCGGGCTGCCAGGCAGGCCGTCGGGGTTGATCGTCCGCAGCCGCAGACGCTCGGTGTCGAGCAACGCCACGGCCGACCGCTCGGCCCCGATCGCCGACCGGCCCACCTCTGTAATGACCTGCACTACCTGCTCTACGGTGAGTGCCTCAGCCAGCATCGAGGTGGCCTGCTGGAGCCGGGCAGTGCGCAGCGCCGCAGCAGACAGCTGCTCGGTCAGCCGACCGCGCATCTCCTCGGCCTCCCGCTGCGCGGTCACGTCCGTGCTCGCGCCGACCCACTCGATGATCTCGCCGTCGCGCTCGATCGGCACGGCCCTGACGTCGTAGTGCCGGTAGGAGCCGGTCCGGCTGCGGACACGGTACCGAGAGTCGAACACCTTGCCGGATCTAATGCTGGCCAGCCAGGCAGTCTCAACCCGCTCCCGGTCATCCGGGTGGATGGCCTCCAGCCAGCCTTTGCTCAGGTACTCCTCGGCCGTCTGCCCGGTGATCCACCGCCACTCGGGCGAATCCTCGGCAATCTCGCCGTCCGGCCTGGTCACCCACACGACCTGGGCCCCAGCTTGCACCAGCGAGCGATACCGCTCCTCGCTGCGACGCAGCGCCTCGGCGGCCTGGTGCTGCTCGGTGACGTCCACGGCGATGACCGCCACCCCGCTGATGTCGCCGTCGCTGTCCTGCGAGGGGAACCAGGAGAAGCTCCATTGCCGCGTCGGTGGCTTCAGGCCGTCGGTCGCCGCTCGGTCGTGACCACCGTTGGTTGCGGGCTCCCCGCCACCGGCGAAGGCGTGCTCCGTCGTCGGAGTCGGCTTCTCGCCGGCCTGCACGCGCCGCATCGCCACGGCCGCGGCCTCGGCCAGGTCGGGTGGCCACATCTGCGCCGTTGTCCGGCCAATGTGGTCACTAGCCGCGTTTCCGCAAAGGCCGGCCATTGTCTGGTTCATCCGGCGAAAGCGCAGGTCAGGGTCGATAAAGGCAAACGCGATTGGCGCTTCGGTAAGCAATGTGGCCAGGACCGCCGAGTCCGAGACCTCCAGGCCGGAGACTCGCGGCCGAGGCACAGACGTGCCGGTGCTCACCGCGAGCACCCCGCGTTCTGCCGATGGCTAGCCATCGAACAGCTCCTTCCTGCTCACTGCGGACACAAGAAGGCTAGCGGCAATAACGAGTGCAAGAAGCTGACCGGCCACATCTCGATGCCCATGGCAGCCTATTTGCCGAGGCTAAGGCCTGCTCGCGCGCTCCGCGCCGACCTAGGACAGGCTCGGGGCGGCCGGTACGTCGGCCACGCCCGCGGGCGGCGGGCTTCCGGCCACCTCCTGCAGCGGGAAGTGGCAGGCCACGAACTGGCCCGCCGCGGAATGCGGCTGCAGCTGGGGCTCCTGGCGCGTACAGATTTCCCGGGCCCGCGGGCACCGAGTGTGGAACCTGCAGCCCGGTGGCGGATTGGTGGCGGCGGGCGGCTCGCCCGAGAGCCCGGCACCGAATCGCGCGGCCTCCGGGTCAGCCGTCACGACCGGGACCGCGTCGATGAGGCCACGGGTGTACGGATGGCCAGGCGCGGCGCAGATGGCCTCGGCCGGGCCTACCTCGACGAGCTTGCCCAGGTACATCACGCCGATGCTGTCCGCCATGTAGCGGATTACCGACAGGTCATGCGAGATGAGCAGGTAGCTCAGCCCGTACTGGCGCTGAAGCTTGCGCATGAGGTTCAGGATCTGCGCCTGCACCGACACGTCCAGCGCCGAGACCGGCTCGTCGGCGACGATGAGCGCCGGACGCTGGATCAGCGCCCTGGCGAGCGCTAGCCGCTGGCGCTGCCCGCCAGAGAACTCCCGCGGCAGCCGGTCGGCGGCATCCGCAGGCAGGCCGACCTCATCGAGGATCCGGTTGACCTGCCGCCGGTGACCGCGCCTGCGGCCTGTCTTCTGAATCAGCAGCGGCTCGCGCAGGATGCTGCGGACTCGCATCATGGGGTCGAGCGAGGCGAACGCGTCCTGGAACATCAGCTGAATGCCGGTGCCCTGGCTGCGACGCTGGCGCGGCGACAGCTGGGTCAGGTCGGTCCCGGCGAAGTCGATGGAGCCTGCGTCGGCTTTCTCCAGTCCGACGAGCAGCCGAGCTACGGTCGTCTTCCCGCAGCCCGACTCCCCGACCAGGCCCAGCGTCTCGCCCGCCGCAAGCTCGAAGCTGACGTC
>JASHUE010000563.1:0-10692 GCA_030040195.1 Streptosporangiaceae bacterium
ATCCCGCAGGGACTGCATCGTCTCGACGGTCTGGTCCGCTTCCAGCCGCGCCCGGCTCGGTGACATGTGCACCTGGAGGAGGTCCAGCCGGTCGGTGCCGAGCCGGCGCAGGCTCTGCTCGACGTCGGCCCTGACGTTGGCGGGGCTGTAGTCGTGCGGGTACGGCGGCGTGGCGTCAGCCGGCGGGTCAATCGGGCATCCGCACTTAGAGGCGAGGAAGTACTCGTCCCGGCGATGGCCGATGTACCGACCGATGAGTTCCTCGCTCCGGCCGTAGTCGACCGAAGTGTCGATCAGGCTGATGCCGGCGTCCAGCACGGCGTTGAGCAGCCTGCCCGCGTCCCGGTCGGCGATCACTGGCCCGCGGGGCTGCCCGCGGAGCTCCATCGCCCCGTACCCGAGGATCGTGACATCCGCTCCGGTGCGCCCCAGTTGCCGCGTGCCGATCGCCATGAGGCTCACGTTACCGGCCGCCTCCAGGCAGCGCCGCGAGCCGGATCCGCCACCCCGGACGAAGTGCCAAGTAGCCTGAGATCGTGAAGGCGGCCGGAGCCCTGGTGCTCGCCGCGGACCCCGGGGAAGCGGGGCGCCGCGCGGCCTGCGAGGCCCGCGCATCGCTGGGGGAGCAGCCTCCGGCGTTCGGTGTGCTGTTTGCCTCGCCCGACTTTCTCGGCTCGGCCGAGACCCTGACTGCCGCGGTGGCCAGGGAGACCGGCCCGATTCCGCTGATCGGCTGCGTGGCCGAAGCGGTCGTGGGCGGTTCCCGCGAGGTCGAGACCGGCCCGGCGGTCTCACTGTGGCTCGCGGCCGAGCTAGGCCCGGTCGAGACGTTCGCGATGGAGTTCGTCCGCACACCAAGCGGAGGCGCCATCGCCGGCTACCGGTTCGAGCCGGACCAGCCGGGAGTGCACCTGATGCTCTGCGACCCGTTCACATTCCCGGCCGACGACCTGCTCGCGCACCTCAACGAGCATGTTCCCGGCACGGTGATCATGGGCGGCATGGCGAGTGGGGGCCTGGACCGGCGCCAGAGCCGCCTGTTCCTCGACGGTCGCACCCTGTCCGGGGGCGCTGTCGGCGCGTACCTGCCGGCAGCCGAGATCCACCCGCTGGTATCACAGGGCTGCCGCCCAATCGGCGACCCGTACACGATCACCAGCGCTCAGGGCAACCTCATCCTGGAGCTCGGCGGGCGGCCGCCGCTCACGCGCCTGCGCGAGCTGGCCGGCGCGCTGCCCGCCCGTGACCGGGAACTGCTGGCCGACGGCCTGCACGCGGGCCTGGTCCTCGACGAGTATCAGGCCGAGCGGCATCAGGGCGACTTCCTGATCCGGGCTGTCATTGGCGCGGACGAGGAGTCGGGTGCCATAGCCGTGGGCGACGAGGTCGAGGTCGGCCAGACGCTGCAGTTCCAGGTCAGGGACGCGGACTCGGCGGACGAGGACCTGCGGCGCGCGCTGGAGCGCGAGGTTGCCACGCTCGCGGGACGCCCGGCTGCCGGAGCGCTGCTGTTCACTTGCAACGGCCGCGGCACCCGGCTGTTCTCGGAGCCCGACCATGACGCCGCGCTCCTGTCGACGATGCTCGGGCGGATCCCCGTGGCCGGGTCGTCATGTGCCGGAGAGCTCGGTCCCATCGGCGGACGCAACTACCTGCACGGCTTCACGGCGTCGATCGCGCTCTTCCCGGCAAACTCCCGAGCCCAGTGATTCCGCATCCTGCGCCGGGGTAGCACAAAGTGCATGTCCGGCACTGCTACCCCAGGTGAGGGAGTTAGCGGCCGCAAGCGGCGAGTATCACTATTTGACGGGCAAGCCGGACGTGACCGGCCATGATCGCTGCCGGTGCCATGCGCCGTGGCTACCGGCTGACGGCCGGCGTGCTGCTGCTCATGCTGCTCGGCGGGACACTGCCGGTCCCGCTCTACATTCTCTACGAGAAGCAGATGGGCTTCGGCCCGCTCGGCGTGACTGTGGTGTTCGCGGCCTACGTCGTCGGCACTCTGCTCGCGCTGGTCCTGCTCGGCGATCTCAGCGACCACGTCGGGCGACGGCTCGTGCTTGCGGCGGCTGCAGTGTGCGCGGCCGTGAGCACCGGCATTTTCCTCGCCGCGACCGACATCGGCGCGCTGATCGCGGCGCGGGTCGTGAGCGGCCTGGCCGCCGGGTTTGTCACCGGGACCGCGACCGCCGCGCTGGCCGAACTGCAGCCCACTGGCGACCACCGAGCCGCGGCTGTGGTCGCGACCGGCAGCAACCTGACCGGCCTGGGCCTTGGACCGCTGGTGGCGGGCCTGTTCGCGCAGTACGTCGGCGCGCCGACGCGGAGCGTGTTCTGGGCTTACCTCGGCGCGTGCGGCGTGACGCTGGCAGCGGTCACTCTCATTCCCGAGACCGTCCGCCATCCCGACCATGCGATCAGCCTGCGGCCGCGGCTGGCTGCGCCGGCCAGGATCAGGATGGTCATGGTGGGGGCGTGCCTCGGCGTGTTCGCTGCGTTCACCGTACTCGGGCTGTTTAGCAGTCTTGTTCCGACCTTCCTGCACAGCCTGCTCGGTCTCACCAATCTCGGCCTGATCGGCGGGGGATCGTTCCTGATCTTCGTCTGCGCCGCCGTGAGCCAGGCATTCTCCGCGCATTTGGCCGCCCGGCTCAGCGTGAGCGTCGGCGTGCCGATCCTGCTCGTGTGCCTGAGTACGCTCGAGGCGGCCCTGTTCACGAAACAGCTCTCGCTGTTCGTGATCGCTGCGGTCTCGGGCGGGGTGGCGGTCGGCCTGATCTTCCGTGGCGGCATTAGCGAGATCAACCGGGTCGCCGAATCACGGCATCGGGCCGCCGTCATCTCCACGTTCTTCGCTGTCGCCTATGTCGGACTTGGGCTGCCAGCGGTGCTGGCCGGGCTGCTATCAGTTCCGCTGGGCCCGGTCGACGCCAGCCTCGTGGTCTCCTGCCTGGCCGCCGTGATGGTGGTTGCCGCCTTCATCGTGGTAAAGCGCGTCTTCGGGCTTGAGTCCGCCGACGCCCAGCCGCGCGAGCCGTGCGAGGCCTGGTGCTGCCCGGAGGACTCAGACCTAGCCCGAGCAGCGTCGTCGCGATCCGCGACCGGGTCGCCCGGGCCATCGGATGGCCCGGAGCGGGGCCGGGAGCGACCGGGCGGAGGCTAGCGAGCCCCGCGACCGCGGGTCGGGAGACCGCCACGCCGAACTTGCCAGGCAAGTCCAGCATTTCCGACCAACATCTGCTTTAGCGTGCATGACCTGCAGGTCCCGTCCTGCGGAGGATACGGAGCCGGGGCTCAGGAACCGGGTTCCGGCTAGGGTGACTGGTATGGCCGAGGAACTGATCAGGTGCCCGCACTGCGGCCGCAGGAACCGTGTGCCGGCCGTGGCGGCGGGGACACCGCGATGCGGTAACTGTCACCAGCCGCTGCCCTGGATCGTCGACGCCGGCGACGACAGCTTCGCGGAAATAGCCGAGAGCTCGAAAGTGCCGGTCCTGGTCGATCTGTGGGCCCCCTGGTGCGGGCCGTGCCGCATGGTGAGTCCGGCGCTCGCCCAGCTTGCGGCCGAGCGGGCCGGCAACCTCAAACTGGTCAAGGTGAACGTCGACGAATCCCCGCGGCTCCAACAGCGGTTTGGCATCCAGTCGATCCCCACGCTGATGGTGTTGCGTGGCGGCGAGGTCATCGCCCGCCAGGTCGGCGCCGCGCCGGCCGACACGCTACGCTCCTGGCTGGATCGGTCCCTGCCCGGCTGAGCACTGCCCAGATCAGCGGCCGGTGAACGTCGGCGGGCGCTTCTCGGCGAATGCCCGCTGGCCCTCGCGGTAGTCCTCGGACCGGAAACAGGCCTCGACCATCGCTTCGACCCTGGCCACGTCGCGCCGGTCGGGCGGGCGGCTGGCCTCGCGGATGGCAGCCTTGGCCGCGGCAATCGTCAGCGGCGCATTGGCGGCGATCGCCGTCGCCAGGGTCATCACCCCATCGCGGAGGTTTGCTGCCGGGATCACGCGGTTGACCAGGCCTATCTGCTGCGCCTCGGCGGCGGAGAAACGCCGCGCGGAGAACAAGATCTCGGCCGCCCAGGCCGGGCCGACAAGGTTCACCAGCGCGGTCACGCCGCCGATGCCATAGCCGACTCCGAGCCTGGCCGCCGGGATCCCGAACTGGCTGTCATCGGCGGCGATGCGGATGTCGGCCTGCAGCGCCGTGAGCAGGCCGCCGCCCATGCAGAACCCCCTGATCATGGCGATGACGGGCTTGTCCAGGCTGGCCCAGCCGCGGCTGATCGCGGCCATGCCGCGGTCGAATTCAGCGCGCGCGACCGGATCGGTCCGTTGCTCGCCGAACTCGGAGATATCGGCGCCGGACGCGAAGGCCTTGTCGCCGGCGCCGGTTACCACGACGACGCGGATGTCCGCGTCGGCCTGGAGTGCCGCGAGCACGCCCGGCAGCGCGGCGCGCATGTCGCTCGACAGCGCGTTGCGTTTCGCCGGATTGTTCAGGGTCACGATGGCGACCGACCCGGCCGCCTCGACGAGCAGCTTGTCGGTGCCGGTCTCGAGCACTGTCATGCCGTCCCTCTCAGATCGCTCCCTGGCCGCGGAGCCGATCGATCTCCGCTGGCTCGTATCCCAGTTCAGCCAGAACCTCGTCCGTGTGCGCGCCCGGGTCCGGGCTCGGCGTCCTCACCGTGGCCGGGCCATCGCTCATTCGCACGGCGTTCCGCAGTATCTCTAGCCGGCCCAGCGCCGGATGGTCGACGGGCTCGGTCATCGCCAGGTACTGGACCTGCGGATCGGCGAATACCTCGTCCATCCGGTAGACCGGCCCGCAGGGCACGCCCGCATCGTTCAGCGCCTCGACCCAGGCGGCCGTGCTGCGAGTCCCCAGCCGGTCGGTGATGAGCGCGTTGAGTTCCGCGCGGTTGGCCGACCGCTTCTCGCCTGAGTCGAACCGCGGGTCGGAAGGCAGATCGGGCAGGCCGAGCACGTCGCAGAGGCTGCGCAGCAGCCGGCCTCCGGGAGCGCCGAGATTCACGTAGCCGTCGGCAGTGGGGAAGCAGCCCATCGGTACGCCCAGCGGGTGGTGATTCCCCGCGGGTTCTGGCACCTCATGGTCGATCGTCCAGCGGGCCGCCTGGAAGTCCATCATCGCGATCATCGACTCCAGTAGCGAGGTCTGCACCCAGCGCCCCTGTCCGGTCCGGTTCCTGTCGTGCAGCGCGACGAGGACGCCGATGGCCAGGTACAGCCCGGCTGCCAAGTCCGACACGGGAATCCCGGCGCGCGTCGGTCCGCTGCCGGGCAGGCCGGTGACGCTCATCAGGCCGCCCATGCCCTGGGCGATCTGGTCGACCCCGCCCCGGCCGGCGTACGGCCCATCCTGCCCGAAACCGGAGATCGAGCCGTAGACCAGCCGCGGGTTCCTGGCGTGCACCGTGTCGAAGTCGAAGCCCAGTCGGCTCTTGACTGGCGGTCGCATGTTCTCGATGAGCACGTCGGCCGAGTCGACCAGCCGCAACAGCACCTCCCGCCCGGCGGCCGCCTTCAGGTTGAGCGACAGTGACCTCTTGTTGCGGTGCAGGTGCTGGGAGTCGCAGTCGTGCCGGCTGCCGCCGGTCGATGCCTGGCCGGCCTGGTCCGGCGGGACATCGATGCGGATGACGTCCGCTCCCCAGTCCGCGAGTTGGCGGACACAGGTCGGGCCCGCCCTGGCCACCGTGAGGTCGATCACCCGGATGTCATCGAGAGGCAGCTTGGCGGTCATTGCTGGCGAACTCCATCGTTGACGAATCAAATGAACAGATTTTTAATAGCACGTACGGAACGGCTGTCAACGGCAGGGAAGCTACTGGGCGCCGGTCGCGGTGCCCGACAGGTCAGGAGGATGCCGGCATGACGGAACGCAAGAGCCCCACGGCTGTGCTCCATGAGGGGCCCAGGGCGCTCAGCGATGAGCAGGTCCGCGAGATCGAGGAGTCGGACCTTCACGCTGTGCTTGATGTCGACATCGACGATGTGATCGAGTACGTGCACAAGGACCTGAAGTCGCTGCCGGACTTCATCACGCTGTACCGCAAGTACCTGAAGCAGCGCTGGGATGTCTACGACCTGGACTTCACCCAGGACAAGATCGACTGGACCGAGAAGATGACCGCGGACGAGCGGGAGTCCTTCATCGCGGTGTCGTCCGGCTTCCACCACGGCGAGCGGCAGGTCGAGATCGAGCTGCCCGTGTTCATGATCGGAGCTAGCGAGGAGGAGAAGCTCCACATCGCCGCCCAGATCGAGGATGAGGCGCGCCATACGGTGTTCTTCGACCGGTTCTATCGCGAGGTCGTCGGGCTGGAGGGTGAGGACATCATGGGCGTGCTCGATGCCTCGTTCCCCTGGGTATCAGAGACCTTCGTCGGTCCCTTCGGGCTCCTCGCCTACCAGGCCGATGAGGTCCGGCAGAATCCCTACGACGAGCGCGCCAGGGTGCGTTACGGCACCAACTACTTCCTGTGGATCGAAGGCGTGCTGGCCCTCTCGGTCATGAAGGTCACCCTCTCCTACGCGCGCTGGCGCGGGTTCCTGCCCGCCTACTACACCGGGTTCACGGCGACCTGCCGGGACGAGTCGCGGCACGTGCAGGGCGGCATGCGCTACCTGCAGGACGCGGTTCGCAAGGACCCGACGATGATCAACGAGATCCACGACACGCTGCGGACGATCCTGTCGCTATCGGGCGTGCGCAGCCGCCCGATCTACTTCGAGCCGCTGGGCTGGACCGACGACGAGGTGACGCTGCTGTTCTTCCAGCAGCTGCGCCGGAAGCTGAACGACGTCGGCATCGACCTCGCCCCGGACATCGAGCAGATGCTGCAGTTCGTGCAGCCGCAGCTGGCTGGGGGGTGAGCCGTGGCCGAGGTGAAGTTCTTCAGTCAGGAGTGGGCCGAGGCGGTGCGGGCCGCCCTGGTGGCAGGCCCGTCAGCGGAGGTCAAGGCGGGCAAGCTGCAGGAGTACTGGGACTTCTTCGAGCTGATCAAGAGCATGCTCCCCGCTTCCTGGGCACTCGGTTGCCGTGACCTGCCTGCCGAGCTGGGCAAGGGGCCGGCGTACCTCTTCGTCCAATGGGGCGGCGGCACGGTCACCGACTGCAAGATCATCGGGCCCGACGACCCGCTCGACGCGACCTACGTGCTGGCCATGGAGTACCGGGACTGGAAGGCGCTGCATGAGGGCTACGACGCGCAGCGGACCGTCATGTACCGCAAGATCCTGCTCGAGGACGGCAACCTGCTCGAGTTTTTCAAGACGATCTATTTCTTCGTCGAGTGCCTCGCCGTTATCGGCGCAGTGCCGGCCGAGTATCCGGAGCTCGCCATAAGGTAGGCCTGCCGGGGCTGGAATCGCGACTGTCCCGGCCTTATCGGCCTGGCGGCTCCGCCCGTTTTGTGCCAGCGGACTCGGGGGCGCGTTCGGCTTCCGCGGCGGTGGAGAGCACGGCCTTGACCTGGCCGGCTATGTCCGGGCCGCCAGGCAGCAGCGCCTCGAAGATGGCGCCGCCGATCGTGAAACCCCACGCGCCGGCCTCCCCGATGTCGCGTATCTGCCGAGGGGAGGCGACCGAGCCGGCGACGATCACCGGCCCGGATGCGGCCGCGACCACGGCCCGAACCAGCGAGACGGGGTCCGCCGAGGGGTGCCGGTAGGCGAGCAGGTCGAGGCCGTCAATGCCCGGCGTCGCGGTGAGCTCGCGAGCGTGCTCGGCAATCTCGCGAATCTCGCCCTTCAGGATGCTGGGATGATCCACGACCGTGCCGGGGAACGGGCAATAGCGCATACCAGAGCCGGCGAGGATCTCGCGGCCCCGGTCAGGATGTGTGCCGCCCAGCACCCAGTCCACGCCGATGCTGCCGGCCGCGGAAATGCTCCTGATCTCGGCATCCTCCGTGGTCGAGACCACCTCGAGCATGACCTCGAGGCCATCGTCGTGTGCTGCCTTGGTGACACGGGCGAGCTCATCCGGGGTTGCGCCGATGTCCTTGAAGCCCACGTAGCGCAGCCCCGTGCCGCGTACCTGGTCGTAGACCTGGCGCGCGTTGGCGACCGTGGCGTCGTGGTGAGTCAGCATGAAGACGAACTCAGGCACGTTCCAGATTCCTCGTTTCCCGCGCAGCCGCGGCCTCGTGCCGGATCGGTACGCCGAGCAGCAGCTCGGGCATTGTCTGGATCACGTATTCGGGCATCGCAGACGGTTCGGCAACGGCGACGTCGGCTGGGCTCGTGGCGCCGGTGAGCACCAGCACTCCGGCCATGCCCGCGCTCCTGGCCATCACCATGTCCGTGCTGAGCCGGTCTCCCACCAGGGCAGCGCGAGCCGCCGCCACCCCCAGCCGCTCCAGCACCGCGGCGGCCATGTGCCTGCTCGGCTTCCCGACGACTGCCTCGGCGACGGCGCCGGTGCAGGCCTCAACGGCGGCCAGCATGGCCGCGCAGTCGGGCAGGCCGCCGTCGGGAGTCGGACAGTACGGGTCCGGGTTGGTCGCCACGAGCCTGGCCCCGCGCAGCCGCACCGCCCGGTAGGCGGCGAGCAGCTTGGCGTAGTCGAAGGTGCGGTCAAACGCCACGACGACCACGTCCGCGGCCGCGGGATCCAGGGTGAGGGCGAACCCGGCAGCCGACAGGGTGTCCAGGAGCAGCGGCTCGCCGAGCACCAGCAGCCGGGCCTGCCGGCAGGCTGACCGCAGGTACGACACCAGCGCATCGGTGGCGGTCACCACGTCCGCGCCGGTCGCCTCGACGCCAAGGCCGCGCAGCTTGCCGGCGTAGTCCTCCGCGCTGTGCAGGGGGTTGTTGGTCACGAACACGACCGGGCGGCCGGCCTCGCGGATGCGCCAGATCGTCTCGATCGCGCCCGGCAGCGGCGCGTCGCCGAGGTAGACCGTGCCATCCAGGTCGAATGCGTAGCCGTCGAACAGAAAGGTCGGCGGCCCCCGATGCTCTGCGCTCACGGCACTGCCCCCGCGATTCCCGCCCTCGCGGCGCCCGCTCCCGTGACGGCGGTCCTCGTGATGCCAGCCTCAGCTAGCACGGCGTCAACGTCCGCCGGCTCCCAGATCCCGAGCAGGCAGGCGAGATCGACGACGGTGAAACGGTTGCGCATCAGGTGGCAGTTGGCCAGCGCCCATCTCGCCGTCTCGGTGTCGACCGGCGGGTTGAGCTCAGCCATTCCGGCCGGGGCTCCGCTCCGGCGCAGCGCGCTGCGCAGCACCGCCGGTTCCTCGAGCAGGCGGGCCGCCTCATCAAGCTGCGCCGGATCAAGCTGGTCGGCCCTACCATGCCGGTCCCGCCACCGCGCGAGCTTGCGCTGGTAGTCGCGCCAGCACTCCTCGGCCATCGCACCAGAAGGGTCGAGGGAGCCGAACGCCCGCAGCACCGCCGGGCGCATCTGATCCTCTGGCGGGCACCGCATGAGCCGTGCGCCCGACCGCGCCGCTCGCCTGACGTGCTGCCAGACCAGCGCGGCCAGGACCGAGGCCACACCGACCTGGGCACCGTGATAGGCGCTCCGTCGGCCCTCGCGCGTGGCCGCCATCTCCAGCAGGTGGCTGATCGTGTGCTCGGCCCCGGACGCCGGGGCCGTGGTGCCCGCGAGTCCCATGCCGACGCCGCTGAGCGTGAGCACCTTCGCGGTGAGTTCGATCGCTCCGGTATCGGCCTGCCGTAGCAGCGGCGCGGCCTGCAGCAGGGCCTGACCGTGCGCTCTCACCATCGTGACGACGTCCTCGGCGTAGCTGTCGTCCATGCCGAGCAAGCCGGCGATCCGCCAGTCGGCCGGTGCGGTGAACATCGCCAGGAGGTCGCCGACGCCTGCCAGGTTGAGCGGCAGCGGAGCCTCGGCCAGCAGTTGAGTGTCGGCGATCAGCGCGTCGGGCCAGGCTGTCGGCGTGGTCCGCTTGACGCCGTCGACGAGCAGCACCGACTGATCGTCGGCGTAGCCGTTGACGCTCAGCGCTGTCTGCACGACCACGAGCGCGGGATCGCGCAGCCGGGCGGCGACCGCCTTGCCGATGTCGGTCACCGTTCCCGAGCCCACCGTGACGATGACGGACGCGCCTGACGCGGCGGCGGTTGCCGCCCCCACCGTGCGCTCGTCGGCGTGCACGCCGTCCGCACCCTCAAGCGCACGCACCCGGCGCACGTCGCCGATCCGGGCCAGCAGTGCCTCGACCAGGGCGGTCGTTTCGGCGCCCAGGCGCTTTTTCGGGACCGCGTCCGCCAGGATCACGATCGGTCCGGCGAGCGGGGCGGTTCCGATCGCCCGGATCATGGCGGGCAGCCGCAGCAGCGCGTCGGCCCCGATGTCGACCGCCCGCAGGCCAACCTGGCGCGCGGGCGTCGCGTAACGCTGCACGTCGAATGTCGCGTCCGGCACGTCAGGCATCAGGTGATCGCTTCCACGGCGTCGAAAAGCTCACGGTAGCGGCGGTAGCCCTCGTCATAGCACGCAGACCGGTCCGGCTCGGGCTCGTAGCGCTCCTCGCCGAGCCGTGCCATCTGCCTGGCCGCCGCGCCGGCGTCCGGATACATGCCCGCTCCGACGGCGGCCAGCATGGCGCCGCCCAGCGCGGTGGGTTCCGGCCCGAGTACCGGACGCACCGGCAGGCCGCACATATCGGCCTTGATCTGCAGCCAGAGCGGGCTG
>JASHUE010000564.1:0-6800 GCA_030040195.1 Streptosporangiaceae bacterium
GTCCCAGGCTCGAGACCGGAAAGAGCTCGGTGACTCCCTGAATCAGACCGACGACCATCGCCTCCGGATAGGTCATCAGCGGCACGTGGGACATGGCAGCCTTTCGCTCGGCTTTGCGGAGTGGCGCCAGTAAGACTAGCCATCCGGGCGGGCAGGGGAGCACATTCCGGGCAGGCCACTCCGTACGGTGCGCACCAGATTTCCACGGCGGAGTTCCCAGGTCCCAGGCTTGCCAACCGGCGCAGCGGATTCCCCGCGATGAGGTTATCGTTCGCGTCCGGGCGGGATGCCGACAGGCCCGCTGACCGTCAGGGCCGTTTGCTGCGGGCCGAGGTCCCTGCCATGATGGCGTCGGTCATATCCGGCCAGTGGAGCGGGGCTTGATCGCATGGACCGGGGGCGTAGAAGGCGCGCGGTGACGCTCGGAGTACCCATAACGGTGGTCGTGGCGCTGGCGTTAGCGCTTGCGCTCACCGGTGCCCTCGCCACGAGGAGCACTGTCCTTCGTGGCTGGCAGCTAACGCAGACTTACGATCCCGACCAGGTCGCCGACATCGTCGCGCCAAGCGCGAGCGACGCGTGGATGGCCGATCTGCGGCCTGACACGGCTGTCGTCGCGCACCACTGGAACGGCACCCGCTGGCACATTGTCCGCGCTCCGCAGGAGATGTTCTCCGTCGGTGGCGTCGTGATAGCCGCCAGTTCGGCGACAAGCGCCTGGATCTTTACGTACGCCCGGCCTGGTGTCGGCGCTCCGTACGCCATTGCCTGGCATTGGAACGGGTCTGACTGGCGCCAGTCACGCTTGCCTGCCGGCACGACGGTCCTCGCCGCGACGGCGTACGGCCGCGACGGTGCGTGGGCTTTCGGGGAGCTCGACTCCGGGAGCGGTGCCCTCGAGTCATACGCCATCCGCTCCAACGGGCAGCGCTGGCAGCGCGTCGCCGTGCCCGTGCTCGCGAGCGGGGTGAGCTCGCCGTCTCCCGATGACATCTGGATCGCTGGCCAGACCGATGCGTCGCTCAGCGCATCGACGCCATCCTGGGCGATGGCGAACTGGACCGGGAGCTCCTGGCGAGTCATGCCGCTGCCGCGGATCAGGCTGGCGAAAGGCCTGGCCCTCTCGCGGCCCGGCATCCTGGCCCTGAGCCCGGCCAGCATCTGGGTCGACTTCCAGCTCGCCAGCGGCGGTTCCGATGACGGCGCCGTGTTCCTGCACTACGACGGGCTCTCGTGGACGCAGATACCGGTCCCGCACTGGGCGGCGACCTGGCATTCGAACATGACTCCCGACGGCCGCGGCGGGTTCTGGATCGCGATGAGGACGCTGCGGTCGTACAGCGAGATGTATGACTACCGGAACGGGCACTGGTCCGGGCCAGACGTGTTCTCGAACGCTGGCCACTACACGGTGATCAACGCGACCGCCACCAGGCCGGGCTCCACCCAGGTGTGGGCGGTGGGCTACCGCGATAGCACCGCCGGCAATCCGAATCCGAGAGCCGTCGTGTACGAGTACCTGACCTGACCCGGGGGCGACGGCGCGCATCGCGGAACTGGCGTTTTCATTCGTTCCGCTCGCCACTTTTATCCGTGCACTTCATCTCTTGCCAGGACTCACCCCGATGTGCACTAATACTCTCGGGCCGGCTTTTTCCTGGCATTCACCGGGCGTTTCTCACATTGCGTAGCGGGGAGTTGCACAGTGGTCAGTGTCTTGACGCGCATGACGTATGCCGTCACCGCGAGCCTAGCGCTCTGCCTGTCTTTCGCTGCCGTTCCGGCGCAGGCCGCCGCTCGGGCACCGGCCGCCGCTGCCGCTGCGTCCGGGTGGCGGCTCACCGAGGTCTACGGCAAGGGTGCCGCCAACATCGACGCGGCCGGCCTCGCGGTAGCCAGCCGCGACAGCGCCTGGTCCCTCTGGGACGAGTGCACGTGGCCATGCGATTCAGGCAACCCGCCGACGGTAGTCAGGCAGTGGAACGGCCGCGTGTGGACCGTCATCCCGGAGAGCGAGCTGCTGGGGATATCGGCGGAGTTTGTGACGGCCAGTTCGGCGTCGGACGCCTGGATGTTCGGGTTGTTCCCCGGGCAGCGCTACTTCGGGGCCGTGCACTGGAACGGATCGAAGTGGAGCAAGCAGACCGTGCCGGGATGGGTGGTCCGCGGCAACGGCTCTGGTGAGGCCGACATTTACGCGGCCGACTTCGGTCCGCGCGATCTGTGGGTCTTCAGCCTCTATGGCAATATCGGCCAGACGGTTTCGTTCGCGGCGCGTTACCAGAACGGGCGCTGGACGAAGTCCGACTTCCCCGATATCCCTCAGGCTGCCGCCGCCATCTCGCCCCGCGACATCTGGCTGCTCGCACAGTCCACGCCGGGGGAAAGCCTGACCGGCCCGACCTACCTGCTGCACTGGAACGGGCATCGGTGGAGCCGGTCCGACTTCCCCAGGCAGCGCACGCCCGGCTACCCTTCTGGCCTGATCGCCACCGGGCCGAACGACATGTGGACGACGTGGGTACCGGCCAAGGCCTCCGCGACGGCGTACCTGCTGCACTGGACGGGCAGCCACTGGGCCAAGGTGCCATTCCCAAAGGGCGGCGCCGGGGCGCCGTCGGCCGGGGACGGCGCGCATGGGCTCTGGCTCAATGGCTTTGCGTCGGGAAAGAAGCGCGTCCAGCTCTTCCTGCACTGGTCGGCGGGCCACTGGAAGCTGTGGCAGGTCCCCCAGAAGGGCTGGGAGCCCGGCAACGTCGACGACCTCGCGCTGATCCCCGGTACGAGGTCGGTGTGGGCAGTCGGCAATGTTTACGGCCCTGGCGACGGGACCACGCTGAACCGCGGCGCCATCTGGCGCTACAACCAGCCGGCTTAGGGGAGCCATGGCGCGGGCGCGTTAGGTCCTGCTCGGCGTTGCATAACTGCCAAATGAGGATGCAGACATGAGTATCACCCGGTCAAGATTGCGCAGCGCAGCCGTCGCCCTTCCGGTCGCGCTCGGCGCCGCGCTGGCACCGAGCACGGCGCTGGCGGTGCCCGGTGCGGCTGTGAGCACATCATCGGCAGGCTGGCACATCGAGAAGACGTTCGGTCTCGGCACGACGATCTACAGCGTTTCCGGCGTCAGCGCAAACGATGCCTGGCTCGCGGGCCTGAGCGCCAGCGGAGGGCTGCTGGTACAGCAGTGGAACGGCAAGGGATGGGACCCGATAGCCACGCCCGCCAGCCTCAACGGCAACGGGGTCGGGGACGCTGTCATCGCCGGCGCCGGGACGACGGTGTGGGCCTTCGATGATGAGGGCAACGCGACGGACAACGCCGTCGCGGTGAGCCGGACCGCGCGCGGCTGGACGTCGTACCGGTTCCCTGACTACTCGCAAGTCAACGCCGCCGCCGTGTTCAGCCCGACCAACGCCTGGGAGTTCGGCGAGATCTTCGTGCCGAAGCTGTCCGCCTACGTGCGGCACTTCAACGGCAAGAAGTGGACGGCGGTCAGCACGCCGGTCGTGCCTAATGACGCTAGCGCGATTTCGGCCGGCGACATCTGGGCGGTGGGTCAGACGGTCGCGTCCGTGGGCTCGCGCGATCAGGTCTACGCCGCCGCTCAGTGGACGCACGGGAAGTGGCGGCTGCTGCACTTCCCGCGCCTGCGGTTGCCGAAGGGCGCTTCCGTCACCATCCCGAACGTCGTCGCGCTCGGGTCGGCGAATGTCTGGGTGGACTTCCAGCTCCAGAAGGGCATGGGTCTCTATCCGGGCGCGATCCTGCTGCACTACAACGGCCGGACCTGGACTCGGGTCACCGTGCCGTTCACGTCGACGTTCGCGCTGACCAGCCTGGCCGCCGACGGGCGCGGCGGCATCTGGATCGCCGCGACCACCGATGACGGCCTGCACCAGTACGTCTATCACCTGCGGGCCGGACGGTGGTCCCGTGAGCTGATGCCGTCAACGAGCGGCAACGGAACACAGGTACTGACGCTCGCCCTGCGGCCTGGGACGGCTCAGGCCTGGGCGGCCGGTGACCTGGTGCCGACGGCCGGTGGCATTCCGGAGGGTGTCCTGCTCGATTACCGCAGCTAACGGCGCCGGGCCGGAGGACAACACAGCGGCGGGCCCGCCGGGACACCCGGCGGCCCGCCGCGTCGCGCTGCGAGGGCGCTCAGCTCTTCTTGCCCGGCACCGCTGGGGTATCGGTATCGCGCTGGCGGCGGGAGATCTTGCTGCCGAGCCAGACCAGCGGGTCGTACTTGCGGCCGACGACGCGCTCCTTGAGCGGGATGAGCGCGTTGTCAGTGATCTTGATGTTCTCCGGGCAGACCTCGGTGCAGCACTTAGTGATGTTGCAGTAACCGAGGCCGAAGTCGTCCTGGGCGATCTCGCGCCGGTCGGCGATGTCGGCCGGGTGCATCTCCAGTTCGGCAATCCGCATCAGGAACCGGGGCCCCGCGAACGGACGCTCGTTCTCCTCGTGGTCGCGGATGACGTGGCAGGTGTTCTGGCACAGGTAGCACTCGATGCACTTGCGGAACTCCTGCGACCGCTGCACGTCGACCTGCTGCATGCGGAACTCACCCAGCCCGATCGACGGGTCGGGGGTGAACGAGGGGATCTCCCGCGCCTTGGCGTAGTTGAAGGACACGTCGGTGACCAGGTCACGGATGACCGGGAACGTGCGCAGGGGCGTGATCGTCAGGACCTCGTCCTCAGCGAACGTGGACATCCTGGTCATGCAAGCCAGCCGCGGGCGACCGTTGATCTCCATCGAGCAGGAGCCGCACTTGCCGGCCTTGCAGTTCCACCGGATCGCCAGGTCGCCGACCTGAGTCGCCTGGAGCCGGTGGAGCACGTCGAGGACGACCTCGCCCTCGTTGACCTCGACCGTGTAGTCGGTGAGCCGACCGTCGCCCAGGTCGCCGCGCCAGACCCGCAGGGCTGCCTTGTAACTCATCAGTGGGTCTCCTCGGTAACAGCAGCAGCGGGCGCAGACGTATCCGGCGGCGTCACAGGCGCCTCGGGCGGGAGGCCAGCCATCTCCTCCTCGGTCAGGTACTTCTTCAGCTCGGCCCGGTCGAACAGCGCGATCAAGTCGTCACGCATCTTCGGAGTCGCCTGGCGGATGATCTTGATCTCATCACCCTCAAGCGTGCAGATCAGGTTGACCTTGCGCCATTCCGGTCGCATGCCCGGGTAGTCGTCACGGGTATGGCCGCCCCGGCTCTCCTGCCGCTCGAGTGCCGACTCGGCCACGCACCGCGCCATCAGCATGATGTTGCGCATGTCCAGTGCCATGTGCCAGCCGGGGTTATAGGCGTTGCCGCCCTCGGCCGAGACGCTGGCGGTCCGCTGGCCGAGAGTCTCCAGTTCGGCCAGCGCCTTCTTGATCTCGGCCTCGGTCCTGATGATGCCGACCAGGCTGCTCATCGTGTCCTGGACCTCGGCGTGCACCGTGTAGGGGTTCTCCCCGTCGGTCCGCTCCAGCGGAGCCAGCGCCTCGGCCCGCGCGGCCTCGATTTCGCCCTCGTCGGCCACCGGCAGCTTGGGCCCGAGGCGCGACAGGTACTCGGCCGCGCCCATGCCGGACCGGCGGCCGAACACCAGCAGGTCGGACAGCGAGTTGCCGCCCAGCCGGTTCGCGCCGTGCATGCCGCCGGACACCTCGCCCGCGGCGAACAGGCCAGGCACGGACGACTCGCCCGTGTCCGCGTCAACCTCGACGCCGCCCATCACGTAGTGCTGGGCCGGGCCGACCTCCATCGGCTCCTTGGTGATGTCGACGTCGGCCAGCTCCATGAACTGGTGATACATCGAGGGCAACCGCCGCCGGATCTCCTCGGCCGGCAGCCGCGAGGCGATGTCGAGGAACACCCCGCCGTGCGGTGAGCCCCGGCCGGCCTTCACCTCGGCGTTGTTGGCCCGCGCGACCTCATCGCGGGGGAGCAGCTCGGGGGGCCGCCGGTTGTGGTCCGGGTCCTTGTACCACCGGTCGGCCTCTTCCTCGGTCTCGGCGTACTGGGCCCGGAACACGTCCGGCACATAGTCGAACATGTACCGGCGGCCCTCGGAGTTGCGCAGCACGCCGCCGTCGCCGCGGACTCCCTCGGTCACCAGCAGCCCGCGCACCGAGATCGGCCACACCATGTGCGTCGGGTGGAACTGGACGAACTCCATGTTCATCAGCTTGGCCCCGGCCAGCAGCGCGAGCGCGTGCCCGTCGCCGGTGTACTCCCAGGAGTTCGAGCTGACCTTGAATGTCTTGCCGATGCCGCCGGTCGCCAGGATGATCGCCGGCGCCTCGAAGACGACGAACTGCCCGGTCTCGCGGATGTAGCCGAACGCGCCGGCCATCCGGCCCTCGCCGTCCTTGATCAGCCGGGTGATCGTGGTCTCGGCGTAGACCTTGATCATCGCCTCCGCGTCGCCGTGGGCGACGGCGTCCTCCTGCTGCAGCGCAACGACCTTCTGCTGCAGGGTCCTGATCATCTCCAGCCCGGTGCGGTCGCCCACGTGCGCCAGCCGCGGGTACTCATGGCCGCCGAAGTTGCGCTGGCTGATCTTCCCGTCGGGAGTCCGGTCGAACAGCGCGCCCCAGGCCTCAAGCTCGTAGACCCGGTCGGGGGCCTCCTTGGCGTGCAGTTCGGCCATCCGCGGGTTGTTCAGGAACTTGCCACCGCGCATGGTGTCCCTGAAGTGCACCATCCAGTTGTCGCGGCTGTTCATGTTGCCCATCGCGGCCGCGCAGCCACCCTCGGCCATGACCGTATGAGCCTTGCCGAACAGGGACTTGGAGATGATGGC
>JASHUE010000565.1:0-4122 GCA_030040195.1 Streptosporangiaceae bacterium
CGCAAGATCTTGCTCGGCATCCGCCTGGCCGCCTAGGAACTCGACGTCGCTGCCAGAAATTGTGACTGTAATGCGTGTGCACCAGAATCCGTCGTTTGGTGCCCAGGGCCTGTAATGCAGTCGGACGGCGGTGATCTCCTGGCCAATGAACCGATCCCAGCGTCCAGCATCAGACACATCCCAGATAGCGCAGTTCGCATCGAACTGCACGGCATAGCCGACTAGCGGAACCTGCCTGAGCCAGATGCCCTCATGCCAGCTTGGAGAGTCCCAGGACACGGTGAACAACCGGCCGCAGGTGGTTTCTAGCTCGACGCCGAAGTCTGTGCTGTCGCCGAACGCATACCGAAAGGTCGGATCCTGCCACTCACTATCGCTGACCACCTGCCGCGGGCCATCGAGTCCATCCGGCCTGTCCGGCAGGGCGTAGTCGATCTGGCAGTACCGGACAGCGGCGAGCTGGAGTCCGGCCAGGCAACTGGCAACCTGCCGACGCTGCTCGACTTCCTCAAGAGTGCTGACCCATGACCACTCCACGCCACCATCATCTCGGTCAACGCAAGGCATTGACCTGGCATATCGCCCGCGGCGCCAGGAACGCAGTGCTGCAGCTCTACGCGCTGGCCGATCAGATCGGATGAGACGCTCAGGAGCAAACGCTCACCACCGAGCAGATCAGATGAGATACGACCGGAAGACCGTCTGCTCGGTGCCTGATCCGAGTTGCGCGGTTTCGCTTGTGGCCGACCAACTCGAGTGAGACCGTGCCTGTCCGGGACTCGGCTCGGCGGGCACATGTCCGCTCCCCCGCTCCCGGCGGGGCTGCTGAACGCGGTGCCGAAGGATCAGGTCGCGCGGGCGGAGTGGTGGTTCCAGCACATCCTCGAGGTGATAACCGCCAAGCCAGCGATGCAACCCGCAAACGGCCCGCTGGATCTATCTCAGTAGGTGGCCACATTCGCGGCCAGAATCCGGAGGGCGAATGCCGAATGACATCCGCCGACGATGAGTTCACGCAGTTCGCCGACGCCGCATCCTCCCGGCTGATGGCGACTGCCTTCCTGCTGTGCGGTGACTGGCACACTGCCGAGGACCTTACGCAGACGACCCTGGCCAAGGTCTTTGCCGCCTGGTGGCGTATCCGCAACCGGGACGCCGTACATGCCTATGCCCAGCGCACACTGCTGAACACCTACCTGGCTCATTACCGCAGGCCGCAGCGGCGCGAAGTGCTTACCGCGGACATCGCGGAGCTGCGTGATCGGGCCATTGAGCCGCGGACACCGGAGCTGAGGCTCGCCCTGATTGATGCCCTGGCCACGCTCCCGCCGAGGGCGCGCGCTGTGGTCGTGCTGCGCTACTGGGAGGACATGAGCATTGACCAAGTCGCGGCGCTACTCGGGTGCTCGGCCGGCAACGTGAAGAGCCAGAGCGCGCGCGCCCTGGACAAGCTGCGACTGCTGCTGGACGGCAGTCCAATCGACGCAAGCCCATCCACGCCGGCGGCGACAGATGGGCCCCGCACCCAGGAGGCCAGGAATGGACGCAACATCGCTCCGCGCGCAATTTGAGCGCGCAGTCTCGGACCTGCCGCCGACGCCGCAGCTAGTGACCAACTCCCGGCTGGCCGGCCTGCGCCTGCGCAAGCGCCGCAGGATCGAGGCAGCGGCTGCGTCCTTCGCCGCGGTGGCGCTGATCGCGGCCATCCCCGTGGCCGCCGGGTCGCTCGGGTCGACGTATGGCGGTCAGCGATTCGCTGGCGACTACTGGACTCCCGCCACCGCCCCGAGCGCCTTCGTCTGGACGAGCGCCAACACGGTGACGCCCATCCGCCTGAGCACGCACACGACGCTCCGCCCGCTCCGATTCCCTGGCGTGATAGCGGGCCTGCAAGCCGCCTCAGACGGCAGCGCCCTCTACGTCTTCAGCGCCACGCGGCCCGGTCGGCGCGGGCCTGGCATCAGCTACGTCACCCGGGTCAGCACCAGCACCGGCCGGATGGGCACGCCAGTCCGGCTGACTGGCCTGCTGTCCGTCTCGCCCGGTTGGGGCGGGAGCCCTGCGCTGACGGCTCAGATCGCGCCAGGCGGCCAGGTCGCCTATGCGACCGGGATACCCGGCGGGCTGGTGGCCATCAACCTGGCCACCGGGGTCGAGCGGCAGGTCGGCGTCTCCGGGTCGTTCGTCATGACGCCGGACGGCCGGAAGGCATACGTCACCGACTCGGAGCTGATCCCGGTTGATCTCACCACGGGGCGGGCACTCCCGTCGGTCCGGCTGCACGTACGGGGCCAGATCTATGCGGTCGCGATCACTCCCGACGGCCGGACCGCCTACGTCACGAACGTCGCGATCAACGGCGAGGCCGGTAATTCCGAGCGCATCACCGTCTGGGTGACGCCGGTCAGCGTCGCCACCGACACTGCGGGCCTGGCATTCGTAGGACGGGCAGGGCGCTCCACCTATGTCGGCGCGAATATCTCCATCGCGCCAGACGGGAAGACTGGCTACCTGTGGGGGGCGCCTTACGTGATCCCGATCGATCTCGCGACCAACCGGGCGGAGAAGCCCATCCGGCTGGATGGCAGCCTCACAGCGGTGGCCTCGAACTTCGTGATCTCACCGAATGGCCAGGTCGCCTACGCGCAGCTAGTGAGTCAGCGCTGGCTGCAACCAATCGATCTCGTCTCCGATGTGGCGCTCAAGCCAGTCGACCTGCCGTCTGGATTCGCTGGGAGTGCGGCCGTCGCCTTCTCGACGGCCGGCACGATGGCTTA
The DNA here is from genome assembly GCA_030040195.1 of Streptosporangiaceae bacterium. Lineage (GTDB taxonomy): Bacteria > Actinomycetota > Actinomycetes > Streptosporangiales > Streptosporangiaceae > JAJYUU01. The sequence continues at coordinate 2,778 of JASHUE010000565.1, forward strand.
TGTCGGCGGCACCGCGAGACAGCACGGGCATACCGTCGGCGCGGTCATTCCCATTCAGGCCGCCAGCCAGCAGGTCGGTACGCCCATACCAGTCCAGGGCTCCCCCGAACAGGTCGTCATCGTCCCGTAACACCGGCCAGGACCGAGCAAATCTATTGAGACAGCTTCGTTCGGATGTTTCATACGAGTCGCTGTCTGCTGTCGAGCAAGCTTACCGGCGACTCTGTCGTACGCATGCCAGCTGGCGAAGCTAGAAGCCGATCACGGCCCTGGCGCTCGCGCGGCACTGCTCCTACAGGTCATACTGAGCCCCGCGGGGGATATCGAGCAGGCGTCGTTCTGGTGGAGCGAGTGAAGATGTCGCGTGCGCCGCGGGTAAAACACGCCGCCGGAACGCGCAACGGGTGGGAAACGCTCAAGGGCGGTTTCCTCCCCCCGAAGGCGGCAGCTCAGCGCGCTGACATGGCTGCCATCGAGGGCGGCGAGGCGCGGCGGGTGGCATGTCTGTTCCGCGGTCTGTACTCGCCGTACTCAGCCCGGTTCCTCTACCGGAAGATGGACCTCACCCCGGATGCGGTCATCCTCCGTCCGTTCTGGTTCACCCCCGACCGGCACATTCTGCGGATCGCCGAGACCGTGACTGCCGCCTACTCCCGGCCCCGCGACCCCGACACTGACCGCCGGATCAGAAACATCGGGAACTACCGGGAAGGAAAGCCGTTAGGGTACGCCGGTTTTACGGTCGTTGTCTGCGAGACCGCGCGCGGCAGGCTGGAGTTCGCGGTGCCTAACCCTGACGTCCCGCTTCTCCTCGACTACTTCCATCGTCAGAGGCCACACGGACAGATTCGGTGAGACCGGACAGCGCTGTCGCGTCTCACCGAATCTGCGGGCTGCAGGACTACTTGGCGGTACGCCGGCGGAAGCCAAAACCGTCCGAGCGGGTCCGGGTAGCGGTGAACGTGTCAAACTCGACCGGCACCGGGTACGGGCCCGAGCCGGACCAGGCCGAGGTGTGGTAGTAGGTGAAGGTCATCGTGGTCTTGTCGCCGGGGAAGCCACCAGGGTCCACGTCGAATACGCCGATTCCCCACGGGTAGGTGGTGTTGGGGTCGGTGACCGCGGACCACGGCGCGACCTCGGTCTCGATCTCAGTCTCGGAGACGTTGATGCCCTCCTCCGGTTCGCCAGCGGTGTCCGTCTCGTAAACGTCGTCGTGGCCATGGGTGCCGCCGGTGCCGATTACCAGGTGAACGAGGCCCAGGTCGGAGTCCAGGTGGGTCAGCTCGGTACTGACGACGTGCGGCCGCAGGACGGTGCCGGGGTCGGTACCGCGCACCAGGTA
>JASHUE010000566.1:0-3972 GCA_030040195.1 Streptosporangiaceae bacterium
CGGCCGCGGCTGGGTATCGCTGGCTGGTCCGGGTCCTGCCGCCGGACGCAGCGCCCGCATGGGCTGGCTGGGCCGCTCCGCGACCGGCTGCGGCCCGGTGTTAGCGGAAAAGCCCGGTTCCGCTGGACCCGGTACGGGCCGGGTGAGGTCGGGGCGCGATGGCTGGCGCAGCAGGTTCGTTGACCGCGAGTCGGGCCCGGCCACAGCGGACCGGGGAGGCGCGGGCTGGGGCGCGGCCCCCCGCGGTGGAGCGGATCGCGCCGGGGCGGTCGGCCATGCAACTGCCCGGTGGTCGCCCGTCGGCCACCCGCCGTTTCCGCTGCCATCCGAAGGCCAGGACCGCGGATCAGAAGACCAGGACTGCGGGTCAGAGGACCAGGACTGCACGTCAGAAGACGGGGACCGTGGTGGACCGGATGGCCGGTCGGACACCGGCGGCCGACCGGTCAGGGGCGACCAGTCGGTCGCGGTCGAGCGGTCGGCCACCGGCGGCCGGACGGTCGCGGGCGGCTGCTGTGGGCCTGACGCTGGTGGGCGCGGCAGCGGTCCGGGCAGAGCTGGGCCAGGCGCCTGTCGGCCACGAGGGAGCAGGCCGGACCGGGAACGTCCGGGCGCCTCAGCAGGCGGCGAGACCTGCGGACCAGAGTTCTGCCGATCGGGAGCCGCTGACTCGGGCCTACGATGCCCGCGCATCGACGGGCGAGTACCGCTAGGCGGAGCAGATTGCCGTGTTCCTGGATCGCCGAAATCGGGGGCAGCGTGGCGGCGGGAGGCACGTCGGTCGCCCCCCGCGAGCAGGCCACCTTCGGTCAGCGGCCCACTACCGCTGAACGGTCCACCACCGGTCAGCGGCCCGCTATCGGCCACCGGCCGGCCGTAGCTGCCGGTAGCGGAACGATCGGGTGTACGCCATCCGTCCGACGGCGGTCCGTCCGGCACGCGCGAACGGCGCGGCCCGGCCAGATCGTCGGCCCGCAGCGGTACCCCGCGACGGGAGTCGTGGTGCGAATCGAGCTGGCGCGGTTCGGGCTGCGGTTCAGCACCGCGCCCGGCCGGAGCGACCGGCTGTCCCCGTCGAGAGCGCCGCCCACCGCTCGCTGGCGGTGCAGGGGGCGGATTGTCGGGCCGCACGGGTTGCTCCTGTGCCGGCCCGGCGCCGCCGAGATAGCGGATCCAGTCGTAATCGGCGTCCCCGGCTAGCTCGGATTCCAGCTCCGGCTCGCGTCCGCGCCGACCGCGCGGCTTCGCCTGACGGCCCCGGCCGACTGGTAGCGGCCCGCTCGGATGGTACTGGCCGAACTCACCGTCACCAGGCCGATCCCCGCCGTCTTCGGCGTAGGGCCGCCGCAGTTCTTCCTGATCCTGCGGCCATCCCGTTGTCATGCGGCGTGTTACTCCTGAGACAGATGCGGCGTCTCTTCCCGATGTGGGGTCACTACATCATGGGGCACAGCCGACCGTGACCGCTACGTTATCCAGGTTTCCCTGCCGTCAAAACGGCTCGCCACAGCCGACAGCCCGGCACTAGCCTGCGGACATGGCAGACGGTCACCGCGGCATTACACCGCAACGCGAGGACTTCTCGGCCTGGTACAACGAGCTGGTCACCAAGGCCAGCCTGGTTGACCGGGGCCCGGTCCGCGGCACCATGGTGATCCGACCGTACGGCTACCGCATCTGGGAACTGCTGCAGGCGGACCTGGACCAGCGGATCAAGGCCACTGGCCATCAGAACGCGTATTTTCCCTTGTTGATCCCCGAGTCCTACCTTGCCCGCGAGGCCGAGCACATCGAGGGGTTCGCCCCCGAGCTTGCCGTCGTCACCCACGCGGGCGGCAAGGATCTCGACGAGCCGCTTGTCATCCGGCCGACGTCGGAGACGATCATCGGCGAGATGATGGCCAAGTGGATCAGCTCTCACCGTGACCTCCCGATGCTGCTCAACCAGTGGGGCAACGCCGTCCGGTGGGAAATGCGCCCGCGCCTGTTCCTGCGAACTACGGAGTTTCTCTGGCAAGAAGGGCATACGGCCCATATCGATGAGGCCGATGCCATGGCGGAGACCATGCTGGCGCTCGGCATCTACCAGGATTTCGCCACTCAGACGGCCGCGATGCCGACGATCCCGGGGGAGAAGACGCCGGGCGAGCGGTTCGCCGGAGCCCAGCGCACGTTCACGATCGAGGCGATGATGCGCGACGGCCGGGCGCTGCAAGCGGGGACATCGCACTTCATGGGCGAGAACTTCGCCAGGTCGTTCGGCATCCAGTACACCTCGAAGACCGGTGAGCTGAAACTGTGTAACACCACGTCGTGGGGTTTGAGCAGCCGGATGATCGGTGGCGTCATCATGACTCACGGTGACGACCGCGGCCTCGTGCTACCGCCCGCGCTCGCTCCCTACCAGGTCGTCATCGTCCCCGTCGGCCGCGGGGATCAGGCGGAGGACGTTCTCCTGGCGGCCGGAGACCTGGCCATCCGGCTGGCCGCCGCCGGGATCCGCACTCACCTCGATGACCGGGAGCAGCTTTCGCCCGGCTTTAAGTTCAACGACTGGGAACTGCGCGGCGTACCCATCCGCCTGGAGCTGGGGCCGCGCGACCTGGCCGCCGGCTCGGCGGTGCTGGCCAGACGCCTCGGTGACGGCAAGGAATCCGTGCCGCTTACGTCGATAACGGAACGAGTGGCCGCCGAGCTAGCTGCCTTCCAGGACATGCTGTTGGTCCGGGCGACCGAATTCCGGGACGCGCATACGGTCACTGTGGACAGCTGGCCACAGTTCATAGCGGCGGTCGCGGGCGGCTGGGCCCGCGCGCTGCACTGCGGACAGCAGGCCTGCGAGGACGAGATCAAGGCCGAGACGGCCGCGACACCACGATGCATCCCGCTCGACGGCGAGCCAGAGACGGGCCTGTGCATCCGCTGCGATTTGCCGTCTGCCTACGGCACCCGCCTGATCTTCGGCCGCTCCTACTAGCGCCGCGGGCCCGCGTCCGGCTTCGCTCAGGCCGGAAGCTCCCTCGAACGCAGCGCGCGCTCGACGGCGTCGCGGCGCTCGATCAGCAGCCGCACCATGGCCGGGTCGCGGCCGGGCTGATCCAGGAACCCGTCGATGAGGCGCAGCAGCTCGGGCGAGGAGGCGAAATAGGGAAACAGCGCATCGCCGAGCACTCGCTTCATGTGATCGCCGCGGCTTGACCAGAGTTCCGGCAGGACCTGGAAATAGGCCTCGGCGTACGGCGAGAGCAACTCGGCATGCTCGGGCTGCCCGAAACTGGCCGCGACCGCGGCGACACCCTCGTGGCCAAGCTCTTCCGACTCGGCCAGCAGCCGCCAGGCCGCGTCCTTGTGCGCAGCATCGGGGATGGCCGCGCGGCTCGCGGCGGCGTGCCGCCGCCCCGCGTCGGTAGGGTCCCGCACGAGCTCAGCGTCGATCTCCGCGTCGCCCGCCCGGCCGGTCGCGGCCAGCCGCCGCAGCAGCGCCCAGCGCAGCTCGGTGTCGACGGCGAGGCCAGGAACCTCCACCGACCCGTCAAGCAGCCCGGCGATCAGGTCCAGCTGCTCGGGCGTGATCGCCGTCCAGGCCAGCAGTTCCGCCCAGGCGAGTTGGTGGTCGCTGCCCGGTTCGGCCGCAAGCAGCAGCGGCACGGCCGCGCTGGCCAGCTGCTCCCTGCCCTCCGGCAGCCACTTCGGGTCGGCCGTGAGGGCCATCAGCCTGGCCGCGGTCATGTGCAGGGTCTGCAGCACGGAGATTGTCGGTTCCATGCCCATCCCCGCAACCAGCATCCTGATGAACGCAGGCACGGACAGCTCGGCCTGCTGCACCATGTCGAGCGCTGCACTCCAGCAGACGGTACGGGCCAGCGAGTCGGTGAACTGCCCGATCGACTCGGTCAGCGTGCCCAGCGACCGCTGGTCGAACCTGACCAGCGCATAGGTGAGGTCATCGTCGTTGAGCAGGATCAGGTCCGG
>JASHUE010000567.1:0-3105 GCA_030040195.1 Streptosporangiaceae bacterium
CTGGTCGAAGGCCTTCGAGCTCTTCGCCGTCAGAGTCCGCTCGATATAGGCGTTATTCGTGGGATTGTTATAAAACCCAGCGAAAGGACTGTTCAGGAACAGCTCTTCGCCCGTCGGGAGGAAGTCCGGCGAGTAGGTCCACGAGCCCCATTCCGCTAGCTCCCATGAACTGGGCGAGCCGCCCAGCGCGATGTCGACCACCGTCGAGGTCGTCACAGCGTTGGCGGTGATGTGGATCCCGATCAGTGAGGCATTGGAGACCAGTTCCTTGACCGCCGACTCCATCCAGTCGACACCGAGGGCATAGATCATGGTGAAGTCCAGCTTCGCGCCGGCCTTGATGCCCGCGCCGCAGTCACCTGGCCCGGTACCCGGGTGAGAGCAGAAGGTCGTTCCGCCGGTTGTGTTGACCGACCAGCCGTGCGTGCTCAAGAGGTGAGCAGCGTTCGACGGATTGAGCGTCCACCGGTCGCCCGCCATCTCCAGGCTGCTCGACAGGTACTGCGTCACCGGATAGTCGGTGACCGGGCCGATGGTGACCTTGCCGTAACCGTGCATCGGGCCGCTGACGACGCCTTCCTGGTCCTGCAGCGACTGGAATGCCTGCCGGAAGTACAGCTGGCTGAAGATCGGGCCCACCGTGGGGTTGCGCCAGTTATAGGGGTAATAGCTGAGCATCCATGGGTAGATCACGGTCAGGTTGTAGTTGGTGAGCGAGACGGGGTTCGAGCCGACCTGCGAACCCGCGGCGGGAACGGGAGCATCGACCGTCGGCAGGTAACCCACGGAGATCGGATTGTTACCAGGGTCCTGGAGCTGGTCGAACTCGGCTTGCTCGGTCGTGAACGGCTCGAGGATGAACGTGGTGACGTGTTGCGCCGCGGCCGGGCCCGAGTACTTGAAGTTGTACCGCATCGTGACCTGGTCCTGGGCGGTCGCGCTGGTCACCTGCCAGGGGCCGTCGACGACGCTCCAGATCGGGGAGCCTCCCCACTTGACCGGATTTGCCGGGCCCACGGCGGCACTCGTCAGGTAGTTGTAGACGGCCTGGCAGCCCGAGATGGACTGCTCGCAGCCGCCCCGCGTCCCGGATGCGGTCACGTCCCAGGCCGAGGGCAGCGGCGTGATCTGGCTAAGCTCGTTGTCGATGAACCACGCCTGCGAGTAGCTGCCCTTCAGGGTCATCACCAGCGTGTATGGGCCGGCCGTGTGCCAGTCGGTGATGTTGTCGGGAAAAGTCCCTGGGACGTACCCGCCGTACTCGTCTGCACCGCCGACCGCGGTCTCCTCCGCCTTCTCCATGTTGATCCAGAAGATCACGTTCGCGGCGGTCACCGGCGAACCGTTGGACCAGAAGTAGTGCTTGAGCGTGATCGTGACCGTGCGGCCGCTGAACTTCGGCATTTGGGCCAGGCTGAGCTGCGGGTTCAGGGTCGGCTGGGTGCCGTCGCCGAACCAGTACAGCGGCCGGTAGAGCAGGTACTGCAGGTCGTCGCTGTTGGTGGCGGAGAAGTCGGCACCCGGAGTGAACGGGAAGATGTAATTGGCAGAAAGGCCGGGGATCGTGGCGTAGGTGGCGGTGCCGCCGTTGGTGGGCGTCGTCCCGACCGATGATGATGACGCCCCCGACCCGACAGGGCCGCACGCGGCCACCACCATGGCGAATCCTGCCACCGCGCAGGCACAGAGCACTCCGCGTCCCCGCCTGCCTCCTCGCGTTCTGGCTAGCCGCATCGCAACTCCACCTCGCATGAGGAACCGCCGTCCTTCTCCCTCGGGAACCGGCTGCCGCCGCCCCCGTGTCGCCATGCTCCTTTGAGGAGTTATGTACCGGAAACAGAATTATGGCCGACGACACGGACCTGCCGGACCAGGGGCCTCCGGCCGATGGGGGCCGACTCGGGTTCCCGGCAAGAAAACCCGCGCGCGTCCGTCGGAGCTGGCGCACCGGGGATCCGGCCCGGTCCGGCCAGCGGGCGGGCCGACTGCCAGCCGGACCTACCCAGTAGGACGCTACCGGACTAATACGGCTTTCGCTTGATAGACGGGCAGAACCACCTCGGCTGTCTGTAGTACGTTTCTGGCTGAAACAACTCTCCTCGCCAAAATCGGACGAGGCGGCATGGCGAGGCATGGCATGCCTGGCCCGGAAATCTGCGAAGCTGGATAGGTGAGCCCCCAGAGTCGACGTCGAGATCCCGCAGGCAGCCGGGGGCAGCAGGGCCGATCCGGATCCGCCTCCGGACGCCGCCGCGTCGCCCCTGGGCTGACGGGGCCGCCACCAAATGCCCTCTTCGCCGAGATGCTCCGCGCGTCACGCGAACTGCTGGCCGTCCGGAGTCCGCTCGACGCGGAACTCATGGTCAGCGAGCTGCTTGGTACCTGGTGGGGCCAGCAGGGCGGTCGCCGTGGCGCCCGGCGACGGGCCGACATCGAGGAACTGGTCGGCGAGGGCCTCGTCAGCTACGCCGCCGAGCAGGGCAGTCCGGCGGCCCTGGCCCTGCTGTCCGGCGTCGCCTGCCTCGGCACGCCGCGGCAGGCCGCCCAGGCCGAGCAGGCGGCACTGACCCTGATGGACCGCGGCGTCGCCAGGACTGCCTGGGCCGAGCACGTCGGTGCGGTCGAGGCCGCGGAGTGCTACGTCAACTCCGACCTCTACGGCGACCGGGACGAGGTGGTCTGCGTCTTCAGCTACGCAGGCCAGGAAGAGCACGCGCTCGTCGTGGTGGTCGACTACAACGCGGGCGGGATGGCCAGGGATGGCTGGGTCACCTCGCAGGTTGCCAAGCTGCTGGACTACTGCCGTGACGCCAGCGGAACGGGCTCGACGTTCGCGCAGATCGACCCGCCCCAGGCCAGGCGGATACTCGCGGCCGGGATGACCGCCACCGAGGAGGCCGCTGATCCGCCGGTGAGCGCCTCGTTCCCCTCCTATCACGCCTTCATTCGCGCGCGCGTCCGGACCCTGCCGCCCACGCTCCGGTTCGGCGCCGCCAGCCAGGGTCCGCCGCCGGCCGTGACGGCCTTGTCCAGGCGGCAGCAGTGGCGCAAGGACCGCCGGGCGATGCTGGTGGCGGAATTCCTGGCCTCCGACGAGGCCGAGGA